>JANXTT010000018.1 GCA_025352225.1 Mucilaginibacter sp.
CGCCTGAAGATAGTAAAGTTGTTGATAATGTTATAAAGAGCCTTGTATTTGAATTGAAAAAATCGACCATCGTACCAACATCATACCCAAGTTTGGATTTGTTAGCCCAGCTAATGATCTCCAAAAAGTTAAAGCTTAGGCTTGATGGGTATACTGATAATACTGGCCCAGACTGGCGTAACCTTGCTTTATCAAAAAGCAGAGCCCTGGCCGTAAAAAGTTATTTGGTTAAAAAAGGCGTTAATACTGCTAATATAACCGCTACAGGATATGGAAATTTGAACCCTGTTGTTTCTAACGATACGCTTGAGGGCCGTAAGAAAAATCGCAGGGTTGAGTTTATACTGTATTAGTTAGTAAGAAAGCATTCTATATAGTCGAATTATTGAAAGGTAATTCGACTATATAATCTCAAAAGTTTTACATTGACGCCCAATAGCCCACGTTTTTTCTGGAATAGGCCTACTAATAGGTAATTTATCTAAAAAACAATAATAGGCCAATAAACTTTTTTAAACTGCTTACAGCTATTTATAATGGCATATGGATTTGTAGGAATCATTTCGCCGTATTCCTCATTTTGTAATGCAATACTACTCTTGTCTAAAACAATGCCTGATTCATAAACTAGTTTGTTGTTTTTAAGTAAATAAAAGGTACTTGTTACTGTAGCAATATCTCCATCAATAATTTTAAATTGCCAAGTCTCTTTCATTTGCTGTAAAATTTTTCTATCGTCAGTAGTAATACACATTGTTTTTGGTATCAAAGGATGCAAATCATTAAAATCTGAGGGATCAATTTTAATGTATACTTTCCAATTATCCTTCGAAAAATCAAATTTAGAAAAAATTGATAGTACCTTCCTATGTTTGATTTTATAATTTAGTTTGAATTCTTTCCCTATTTCAGACAGAGGCATTACAAGGCAATAGCCAGTTTTCAATAATATACCTTCCATTACAATTAAAGTAATTATTATAATGGTAAAAGCCCTCTTTAACCGTTGGTTCATAATAGTCTTTTATGGGTGTTTTAAAATAATAACGTTTATTTTTCTATTGCTCTCGGCATTTTACTTCAACTTATTTAACTACTGGCCAACCAGCCTTATCCCAACTTATGGGTTCTATCCTTAATTTAGGTTTGCCGTTATCAGCTGCGTCATAAGCATGAAAGATGATATAATCTATATTATCAAACGTACATACGGCGTTGTGTCCCACCCCATACCAATGTTTATCTCCGGCTAAAATCAAGGTTCCTCCGCCTTTAGCCATATCAATGCCATTACGATCGAGATATGGGCCCGTTATTTTTTTTGAGCGGCCAACTACCATTTTATAATTGCTTTGTGGCCCCCTGCAGCAATAATCCCAAGAGGCAAACAAATAATAATACTTAGCTTTTTTAAATATAAACGGCCCTTCAATTGCACCGTCGCCAGGTAAGCTGTCGGCCAGATTTTTATCGCGGGTACGGCTGGCAATAGTTCGCCAGGGTTTGGATTCGCGTGGAGTTTTAAGGTCGGCACTTAGTTTAACAAGTTTAATACCATCCCAAAAAGAACCAAAAGTTAACCAGGGGTCGCCTTTATCATCCAGAATCAAATTAGGGTCTATCGCGTTAAACATATCCGTATTAGGCACCGATTGTATCACCTTACCCATATCCACCCATTTAAAATCGGGTGAATGTATGTTTAGGGTTTTATTGGTAGCTAGGCCAATAACAGATGTGTTTTTTGCGAATACCGATGCGGAATAAAATAAATAATAGCTGCCACTGTAATAAGAAATATCAGGCGCCCAAAAATCATTTGGATGTGTTTTAGGAATAGCCTCTGTTACCCACTTAGGCGATGTTGCGAACACCGGCTTTTCGCGGATCCAGTTAACCCTGTCTCTTGATGAATAAACAGTTATACCTTTTCCGGTGCAAAAAATATAATAAATGCTATCCTGTTTGATCATTACCGGATCGTGAACGTAAATACGTGGTATAGTATTTTGTGCATTTACAATCAATGGCAACAATATAACAATGAATAGATGAAATGCTTTTTTCATAGCGGTGTTAATTAACCAATTGGTAAATATCTTTTAAATTTCTGCCAAGTTCTTTATAGTCGAGGCCATATCCTACTACAAACTTGTTTTCAATTTCAAAACCTATATGCTTTAACTCGGGGATAACATGTTCCATGGCCTGGGGTTTATATAGCAGCGAGCATGCCATAATCGATGAAGGGTTCATTGTTTTTAACTTGTCAACAATATAACGCAAGGTATTTCCTGTATCTACAATATCTTCTATTAAAATAACATCCCTGTTTTTAATATCAACTTTTAGCTCAAGATCTTCGGTAATTTTGCGAGAACTATTTACTGCTCCATGGTATGATGATAGTTTTATAAAAGCAATTTGACAAGGAATTGTGACATGCTTCACCAAATCGGCTAAAAACATAAAACTACCATTTAATACTCCAATAACAACGGGTAAACGGTCTTCATATTCTTTATTAATTTGCGCACCTATGGAAATAATTTGCGTTTCAATAGCATGCTGCTCTATCATCTTCTCAAATTCGAGGTCTTCAATTTGAATTTTCATTCAGCTAAAATAGATAAAATTGGATATCCGCTAAGATCTAAACAAAAGCAAGAATATCCTTATCTTCGTTGCTTAATGGACTATCAGGTTTATACATTGCCTAATGGCATCAGGTTATTACATAAATATGCTTCTTCGTCAATTGCGCATTGCTGTTTTATAGCTAATGCCGGTGCCCGCGATGAGCCTGAAGGAAAAGATGGATTGGCACATTTTATTGAACACTTGCTTTTTAAAGCTACCAAAAGGCGCAATACAACTCAAATTTTAAACCGATTAGAACTTGTAGGAGCAGATTTGAATGCTTATACAACAAAAGAGTATACCTGCATCCATGCTTCTTTTTTAAAAGAACATTTAGAACGGGCAATTGATTTAACCGAGGATATAATTTTCCATTCTACTTTTCCTGAAGAAGAGTTAGCTAAAGAAAAAAGCGTAATACTGGATGAAATAGCATCTTATCTTGATCAGCCTGATGAAGCGATACAAGATGATTTTGAAGATATTTTATTTAAAGGACACCAACTGGGCCGTAATATTTTAGGCATTGCCGAAACAGTAAATCAATTAAATCAAAATGATATCCACCAATTTATAGCCAATAATTACAATACCAACGAAATGGTATTTGCTGTATTAGGCGAATATGATTTTCGAAAATTGGTTAAACTCGCCGATAAATACTTTGGCCCTTTGTGGGCAAATGCAACATTAAAAGCCAGAGTTAAACCTATAATTCAAACGGGTGAAACCGTACGGGTTACAAAACCAATTTCGCAAACACATGGAGTTATAGGCAGCCAGGCTTATTCATCATCAAACCATAAAAAGAACGGGTTACTGCTACTTAACAATCTTTTAGGCGGAATAGGCATGAGTTCGAGGCTTAACTTACAAATACGCGAGAAATACGGTATTGCTTACAGTATTGAGTCAAATTATTCAGCATTTTCTGATACAGGCTTATTTTCTGTTTATTTTGGTACTGATACCGAAAAAGCTGAACGGGCCATGCGGTTGATACATAACGAACTTAAAAAACTGCGAGAACGAAAATTAGGTACCTTGCAGCTATTGCAGGCTAAAAATAAATTTATAGGCCAGATAGCACTTGGCGAAGAGAACAGGATAGGCCTGATTATAGCGATGGCAAAAAGCCTTATAGACTTTGGACGTGTAGATACGTTGCCAGAGATATTCGCAAAGATAAATGCGGTAACGGCCAATGAATTATTAGAAATCAGTAACGAGGTTTTTGATATTAACCAAATGACAACATTACTGTTTGAGCCTAATGATTAATCTATTATTTTTGTAGTGTATGAAATTCCCAATTATAGCTTACGGCGATCCGGTACTAAAAAAGGCGGCCACAGAGATTGAACGTGAAGAATACCCCCACATTAAAGAGTTAGTTGAAAACATGTTTGAAACCATGTATGCAGCCCGCGGTGTTGGGTTAGCTGCTCCACAGGTAGGTTTATCAATGCGTTTATTTGTGATAGATGCCTCTCCGTTTGATGATGATGAGCCAGAGCTTAAGAGTTTTAAAAAAGCTTTTATAAACGCACGCATATTGGAGGAAACAGGTGAGGAATGGCCTTTTAACGAAGGTTGTTTAAGTATTCCGGATATCCGTGAAGATGTGTACAGAAAATCAGCTTTACGTTTATCATACTACGACGAAAACTGGAAGCACCACGAAGAAACATTTGATGGGCTGGCGGCAAGAGTTATTCAGCATGAATATGACCATATAGAGGGGAAATTATTTACCGACAGGCTGAGCCCTCTACGTAAACGTTTGATCCAAAAAAGATTAACAGACATATCAAAAGGGATAGTTAATGTGGAGTATAAGATGAAATTTCCAGCGGCTAAAAAAGGCCGTTAATTGTCGGTCGTTACCCCTCTGCTTTTATTACCCGCTACAATCTCTTTAATTAAAGCACCCCACGCAAACGGATTAAGGAAAGGGTTAGTTGGCGAATGGGAGTTTACAATGTTATTGTGCATATCCTGATATATTGCAGATTGTATTTCTTTACTATCGCGAGGTAACGATCTTCTTAACGAGGCAATAGATCTGCCGGCAAGATTTTTTCGGGCTATTTCGAGGTCGTCATCTGCAATTTTCATAGTTAAAATATCTTTTCTGAACTCATCAGTTGTGGCCCATGGAAAGACATGGACTGTGGGCAAATTAATTGTCTGGCTGCTGAGTTTAACCTTCAAAGTATAACTTTTATCTTGGATGTTAGATGGGATTACAACAATAGTGGAAGCATATCCAATACAAGTAAACCTAATGGTATCTTGCTCATGCGCTACAAAGGAAAAATATCCTTTATAATTAGCCAAGTTAATTTGTTTGTTGAACGACACATTGGTAATGGTTGCATACGGCACTATGCTGTCGCTATCAGCATTTAACACAATACCCGTAAACTGCACCAAAGGTTTGTATTGCGTTTGCTGAGCAAAAACAGATGTAGTTATCAATGTTAATAACATGAAGATTAACCGCTTCATACTCAATATATCCTTATTAATAATAGTAACCAAAATTGATGAAAAATGTTCAAACAAAGCACAAATGAAGCAAATTATATGTATATCACTCCTGATTTTCAGATAATTTAACAATTATTAACTTACCTCAGGTTTTCGGGTAAAATAGCAGCCGGGTCGTCAATATCTGTTAAATTAAGAGCCTCAACAGAAGTAATTTGCGGAACTGCTCTTTTTATGGCCTGCTCAATGCCTGCTTTCAGCGTCATTATGCTCATAGGGCACGAGCCGCATGATCCTAATAGTTTAAGCCGTACTACGTTTTCAGGAGTGATCTCTTCAATTGAAACATTTCCTCCATCTGTTTCCAAATACGGACGGATGGTATCCAACGCCGCTTCAACCTGATCTAACAATGTCATTGTTTAATAATTTATAGTAAAGATAAATAATTTATTGTACAACTGCAGTTTCTGCACCCGCTTTAGCGTTAGTAATGGCTACTTGCTGTGCAACCCGTTTAGCCATATCAATAAACGCCTGTGCCATTGGGTTATTATCGTCCAGTATAACAGGCCTCCCGGCATCTCCGGCATCTGATATGCCTTGCACCAAAGGGATTTCCCCTAAAAGTGGCACGTTAAGTTGTTTTGCAAGTTTTTTTCCGCCTCCTTCGCCAAAAATATAATATTTGTTATCGGGCAATTCTATTGGGGTAAAGTAAGCCATGTTTTCTACTACACCCAAAATAGGAACATTTATAGCTGGCATAAGAAACATGCCTACGCCTTTACGGGCATCGGCAAGGGCTACCTTTTGGGGTGTAGTAACTATAACGGCTCCGGCAATAGGGAAACTTTGTGTAATGGTGATATGTATGTCCCCAGTGCCGGGTGGAAGATCTACAATCAGATAATCAAGTTGGCCCCATTCGGCATCATTAAATAATTGTTTTACAGCGGTTGATACCATTGGCCCCCTCCACGGAACGGGTTGATCTGGATCGGTAAAAAAACCTATTGACAGCAACTTGATGCCATATTTTTCAATTGGTTCAATACGAGTTTTACCGTTTTCTTGCGTTGCTTTTGGTTTGGCACCTTCCAGCCCAAACATAATAGGCACCGAAGGCCCGTAAATATCAGCGTCTATCAATCCAACTTTAGCCCCTGTTTTAGCCAGCCCAAGCGCGAGGTTAACCGCTACTGTTGATTTGCCTACACCGCCCTTACCTGATGCCACAGCGATAATATTTTTGATGTTGGGCAAACTATTATTACTTTGTGTAGTAACACGGGAGGTCATGTTTATTTTAACTTCGGCTTCTTTACTTATAAAGTACAATATTGCGTTTCTGCAGGCGTTCTCTATCATGGCTTTTAAAGGGCATGCCGGTGTGGTTAAAATTACCGAAAAGCTTACTTTAAAACCATCAATGTGTATATCTTCGATCATGTTTAAGGTTACCAGGTCTTTTTTTAGATCGGGTTCCTCAACATTGCTCAATGCGCTAAGTACTTGTTCTTTTGAAATTATCATTTTTAAATATCAATATTAATAAAACAGCCTGTAGAGGAGTTTGTTACGGTATAAAATAAATGCAACTAAACGTTGTAAAGATAAGATTATTAGTTTTGGTTAAAATTTACCCATGCATCTCCTAAATAAAAAATATATCCGCCGGGGCGGAGCCGTTTTTCTTGTACTATTTACCCTTATTTTAATTGGCGGTACTATCGCATACACTAAGCGCGAAAAGTTACTGCATGATGCTATTAACAAAGCTACGGCAAAAGCCAGGAGTGATTATAATTTAGATGTAAAAATAGGTGCCGCCAGTTTTGTTGGATTAAGTACCGTAGCATTTACCGCCATTACCATAGTACCCGAGCATCGGGATAGCCTATTAAAGATTAGTAATTTTGAAGTAGGGGTAAAAATATGGCCATTGCTGTTTGGCAATATTAAGTTGGCATCGGTTATGCTTAATAATGGGATTTTAAATCTAACCAATAACCACGGTGTTCAAAATTTTGATTTTCTATTCAAGAAGAAAAAAAGAGACACAATAGATAATGCCGGGAGTGACATGTCTGAAATGGCTAATAATCTTATAAAACAAGTACTCTACAAAATTCCGGATGATCTTGACCTTAATAACTTTGTTGTAAAATATCGTGATGATAGCATTAAGGTAAATGTGTTAACCAAATTCGCTCTTATTAAAAATAGCAATCTTAGCTCAACAATTATTGTAAATAATGGCGAGTCCACTTTGCACCTAAGCGGTAAAATGCGGCCATCAGATAAGTATATTGACATCAGCCTTTATGCAGATCATAAAAAGGTAGAAATGCCTTTTATCCAAAAGAAATTTGGGTTAAAGCTTAGTTTTGATACCATTAGCACTCAACTTAAAAAAGTGGAGCGCACCGATGGGGAAACAAGAATATATGGTTCGTGGTCGGTTAAAAACTTATTGATCAATCATCCTAAAATAGCAGCAAATGATATTATTATCCCTTCGGGATCAATTGATGCGAATGTTTTTATAGGTCAAAATTATGTATCTGTAGATAGCTCTTCTGTAATCCATATTAAAGATATTATTGCCTACCCGTACATTAAGTACACGCTCAAACCGGCAAAAGTGTATGAGCTTAAGGTAAATACTGACCTTATTGATGCGCAAAAACTCTTTAACTCTTTCCCTATTGGAACATTTGATGCGTTAGATGGCATACAAGTATCAGGTAAGTTAGCTTACAATTTAAATTTTTATCTGGATTCATCAAGGCCGGATGATGTGCAATTTGATTCGAAACTTACCCAGGAGAATTTTAATGTTATCAAGTATGGCCGTACGGATTTGAATAAATTAAACGGTGTTTTTGTTTATACACCTTATGAAAAAGGAAAGCCTATGCCATCCCGAACTATAGGCCCCCCAAATCCGGATTATACGCCGTTGGGGAATATTTCACCGTATCTGCAACATGCTGTAATGACCGCCGAAGATCCTTCTTTTTACACCCATCATGGTTTTGTGGAAGAGTCGATCCGGAAATCAATCGCAGTAAATTTTAAAGAAAAGAAATTTAAACGTGGCGGCAGTACAATATCAATGCAGTTGGTTAAAAACGCTTTTTTAAACAGGCAGAAAACATTAGCCCGTAAAATAGAGGAAACGCTCATTGTATGGATGATTGAGAATAAACACATCATATCAAAAAACCGGATGTTGGAGGTTTATTTTAATATTATTGAGTGGGGCAAAAATGTATATGGTATTGGAGAAGCTTCGCGATACTATTTTGCTAAAACACCGGCGCAGTTAACCCTGGGCGAGAGTATTTATTTGGCGAGCATTGTACCAAAACCTAAGGCAGGTTTGTATTCATTTGACGCTGATGGAAGCTTAAAAGGTTATTTACATGGATATTTTAATTTGATTGGGAAGTTGATGGCTATTAAAGGCTATACAGAACGCGATACTAGTGCTTATGGGTTTTATAGTGTGCGCCTACAGCCTGCTTTGCGCCAGAAAGTTTCACCTGCTGATACGGCTGCCATTGATAAATTAATGAGCCAGGATGAAGAAGATAGCGCTTTACTTGTTGAACCCGAAAAGAAACCAAACTTTTTTCAGCGTTTGTTTGGTAAAAAAGATACGATTACCCGAAAAAAGGAAAATAAAAGGGTAATCAAAACAGAGGTTGATACTGCCAAAAAGACTAAAAAGGAAATCCGGCAGGAAAGGCGCGAAAAACGAAGGAAAGAAAAAGAAGCCCTAAAAAAACTGGAAGATAGAGGTATTTTCTAGTATTGCAATGACGTGACCAATTAAGATGTTTAAACATGTAATTTTGAGCTTCATAAAAAAGGAATCTCATGTCATTAATAGAAAAATTGAACTGGCGCTATGCCACCAAAAAATTCGACGATACAAAAAAGTTAAGCAGCGAACAGTTAGATACATTATTAACCGCTATACAATTAGCACCATCATCGTATGGTTTACAATCATATAAAGTATTAGTTATTGAAGACCCTGCGATCCGTGAGAAATTACGCGAGGCGGCTTATGGACAACCGCAATTAACGCAGGCATCACAAGTAATTGTATTTGCATCAGAAACGATGATTGACGAATCTTTTGTAAACAAATATGTGGATAACATTGCCGCTACCCGCCAAATTGACCGCCAGTATTTAGCGGGTTACCAACAAGTAATGGTTGGAACAGTTAACAGGCTTGCAGAAGACCAGAAGATAACATGGTCTCATAAACAGGCATATATCGCCTTAGGGATACTATTAACAGCAGCAGCAGATTTAGGTATTGACGCCTGTCCTATGGAGGGTTTCGAAAATGGAAAATTTGATGAGATATTGGGCCTTAAAGAAAAAGGTTTAACAGCATCTGTAATAGCACCCGTTGGTTTCCGTGCCGATGATGATGACTATAGCAAATTAGCTAAAGTACGCAGGCCAAAAGGAGAGCTTTTTATTCACATATAAAGTAAAATAGGTATGTAACAAATCAGCATCCAGTAATTTTTTACATACCTATTTTCCAAAAAGGCCGCCAAGGCCACCAAACATGTTTTGTGTCATAGCAGCCATTTCGCTTTGGCTCACGTTTTCTGCCTGCTCTAACGCTTTGTTAATTGCTATTAATAAAAGCTCCTCCAATTGTTCTTTATCTGCCTCTTTTAAAAAAGCGTCCTCTATATTCACCGATAATATTTGTTTATTCCCGGTAGCATTAACGCTTATTTTACCACCTTCGGCAGTACCTGTTACTGTTATGGCATCAAGTCTTTTTTTAACTTCGCCGGCCTTTTGCTGTGCTTCTAATATTTTATCGAACATAGTTTAAAAATTTATTGATCTTCATTTGTATCACCAATGCCGATGTATGCACTTTTACGTACTATTGGCATTCCTGTTATGTTAAAAAGTTCGTCCAGCTTAACTAAACTACCGTTTGTCATGTTTGACAACAAAACAATAACAATATCGTTTTTCATGTCCCTTAAATAAATATGTCTGAAACCGTGCCACCAACCGGTATGGTATATTACCTGCTGCCCCGGAGCCTCAAAAATACGCCATCCATATCCATAGCTAAAATGGCCATGAATCATGGGGTTGCGCGGAACGTAGGCAGAGTCAAGGGTTTGTTTTTTTAATAATAAACCCGTACGTAAAGCGCGGTCAAACATATACAGATCCCCTACGGTACTATATATGCCCTTATCACCAACAGGACCATCCAAAAAGTTCTGAGCCACAGAATACTTCCATTGCCCTCTGTCGTGCCCAACTACGTGCACCGGAATTTTATTATACACTGCCTTAGAGTATACGGCAGTATGTTTCATTCCTGCCGGAATAAACACATTCTCTTTCATAAACTCCGCGTAAGATTTACCGGTAATTTTCTCTATTATAGCACCCAAAACCATAAAGTTTGAATTGTTATATAAAAACCTTGCATCTGGTTTATTAAACGGATGGGGTTTATATTGGGCAATTAGGTTCATAACATCAGTATTTGTAATACCATTGCGTTGATTTTTATGCTGTGCCCGCCATAAATCGTCAACAAAATAAACGTAATTCATCATGCCCGACCGGTGAGTTAATAACAAACGGATAGTTATTCCTGCATAGGGAAAGCTAGGGAAAAAGTCTCTTACATCTTGATTTAACCGTAGTTTGCCGCGCTCCATGAGCATCATTATAGCAGTTGATGTCATTGTTTTTGAAATCGAAGCCAGCTCGAATTGCGACCTTAGATTTAGGCTATCCCGATGCAAATAATCTGCCCAGCCGAAAGATTTTTCATATAATACCTTCCCTTTTTTTGCAACCAACACATTGCCATTAAATCCATGACGCCGATGCAGATCCTGCATAAAGTTATCAATACGCTTATCCTCATTTTCGGGATTATATTTTAAAACGGTAGTATCAGCAACTTTTGCGGGCCCGGGAGGAAAAAAGCTTTTTGAATTGTTACCATGTGAACAAGATTCAAATAAAAAAAGGGCGATTGTGGAAATTAAAAGGTTTTTGTACACCAATATCATAAACGAAAAAGTAACGCGTTATAGCGTTTGCAAAAAAAATTAATTATATGTTATTACCCTATAATAGTTTTAAACAATTTTTGTTTTTTTAACTTAAAAAAGGTTTTAGGGCATTGAGGCTAATAAAAATGTTGATTAATGCAATGCCTTACGATAAGAGATAACATTACCAAAATTAAACTTTACCCCTATATGGAAGCCACCAAAACGTTCATAACTTCTGGTAGTAAATAAAGGATCGGAGTAGCCATCAAGCCCGAAACCAAACACATAATTCATTTGATAGCCTAAATCTACCAATATGGAAGGCTCATCATATGAGTTATAGATTTTAAACTGATAGCCTATTCTAACTGGAATCAGCACGTTGGTACTATGATCAGACCCACCGTAGGAATAACTTGAATCGGCACTTAAGCGGTTTATAGCACTAATGTTATTATAAACCATGCCGATACCTGTACCTACATAAATGTTTTTTAAGGCCTTAGTATAAATATGATCTTCGTTCAAGTCTAATAGTTCACCAAGCTGTACATCTGCATGCAGGTGTATACTTTGATAATCATTATAATACGAACGGCCGTAGGGGTCTGCTGCCAAATAAGTGGTGGATAATGCCAATACATTTTTCGAATAATTGGTATCCCTAGGATTTAATTTTTTTAATCCATTAACATAATAGTCGCTAAACCCTCCAGATAATCTTCCAAACTCATATTGAAGTGTAAAATTTATGTACGGAGACAAATTATAGCTGGTATTTAAATAATAGGCCGGATGTGACACTGGATACGGGACATCGGTTTTTGCTTTTACATAACTCGAACCGAAACCAATGCTATATTGCGCATAATTATAACCGAGTTGTGCTTTTGCAGTAAAGGCCGCAGCCTGTACGATCAGGAGAATTACTAGTGCTTTTTTCAAAATATAGATTTTATGAGCAGGCATTGTTGTTCGAAAAAAGATCAAACATTTTTTTGCCTATGTTTACCAAAAATAAAGTTTCATTTGTTAATATCATGACTTCTTTTAAAAAATCTGATTTTAATTTTTCTGTGGTTGAACGCTTTATGCGTTATGTAGCCATTGATACGCAATCTGACCCTAATTTGTTATGTTTTCCATCAACCGAAAAGCAGAAAAATCTGGGGAATTTACTAGTTTCAGAGCTGCATGCCATAGGAATCATTGACGCACATCTCGATGATTACGGGTATGTTTATGCCACTGTTTTAGCAAATACGCCCAAGTTAAATGTGCCAGTTATATGTTTCTGCTCTCATATGGATACCTCACCCGATTGCAGCGGCAAAAATGTACAGCCAATTATTCATAAAAACTATCAGGGGCATGATATTGTTTTGCCCGAAGATAATACCCAGGTTTTACGTTTAAAAGAACATCCTGATCTTAAAAATCAGATAAACAATGATATTATAACCGCTAGTGGCACAACCTTATTAGGTGCGGATAATAAGGCCGGCATTGCCGAAATTATGGACGCCTGCCACCAATGGGTACTCCACCCTGAAATAGCCCATGGCACAATAAGAATATTGTTTACACCCGATGAAGAAATTGGACGTGGAATTGACAACGTAGACATAGAAAAGCTAGGTGCATACGCTGCTTATACGATAGATGGTGAAAGTGCTGGCACTATGGAAAACGAAACCTTCTCGGCAGATGGAGCAATCTTAACTATTAAAGGTGTAAGCACACATCCCGGCTTTGCAAAAGGCAAAATGCAGAGTGCTATTAAAATTGCAGGTGCCATTGTTTCGTCGTTGCCTGTTGAATTGTCACCCGAAGCTACCGCGGATAAACAAGGTTTTATCCATCCGGTTATGATAGCCGGACATGTGGAGCATGCAACCGTTGAGTTCATTATCCGCGATTTTGACGACGCCAAACTAAAGCAACATGCAGAAGTTATTAAACAGGTAACCGAAACAATTTTAAAACAGTATCCGGGAACAACCTATGATTTACAAATTAAAAGCCAGTACCGCAATATGAAACAAATACTGGACCAGTACCCTCATATAGTTGACTATGCACTGGAAGCTATTAGACGTACCGGATTATTGCCCCGTTTGGGAAGTATACGTGGCGGCACAGATGGCTCGCGGTTATCATATATGGGATTGCCCTGCCCCAACATATTTGCTGGTGAGCACGCTTTCCATAGTAAACAGGAGTGGGTATCTGTACAGGATATGCATAAAGCCGTTGAAACTATACTGCACTTAAGCCAAATATGGGAAGAAAACAGCTAAATTACTGTACGATTATTTGACAAATACGTGCATTTATTAATATTAACCTGTATACTTACATTTTACTACTACTGGATTTTGCACATTAAACAAACCAAATTGTTAGTATAAACTTGTATGGCAATCACTTTTATAATAATAGCATTATTTATAAAATTTAATTCTTTACTTTGAAGACAATTAATTACAACTAAGATTGAACAAAACTATTTAAGTTTAGTCTATATAGATATAACCCCAAAAGAATGACAACGACTTATTTTAAAAAGACTATTAAAACTATTGCTGTATCGGTTTTATTATTATGTATAAACTCATTTTTTTGTATCCAGGCATACAGCCAGATAGATTATAGTTATGGCCGAAACACCAGCGGAATACGAGTAGCTGGAGGTATTGGTTTGGCAACTCTGGCAACACACTTTCATAGCAACCCGCCTAAGCCAGTATATTTAGGAAGTGTGAGTTATGATTTTAACCCTTATTTATCAATTGGTGTTGAAGCCCAAAAAGGTACTTTACAAGGTATTGACGATGTAAATCATTTATATTATGGAAGCAGCACAAATCAATACTTCACCGGCACTTTAAATATAAGGGTTGCTTTGGGCCAACTTAATGATTTTACAAGCACCAACACCCTACAGGATGCTTTAAAACGTATTTATGTGGGCTTAGGGGCTGGTTTTATTAAAAACGCCATTAAATTAACGCAGGGGGCAAATCAATATGCTCAACCAGACGGAAATCCAGTATTATCCGGAAGCTACCTTGTAATTCCTATTAATTTGGGCACCAATATTGACTTGCCGGGCATTTTTGGTATTGATAAATTAAGTATTAACCCTAATTACCAATTCAACTATGTTAAATCCAGGTATGCAGATGGATTTATATCAAGTATTTATAGCAAAACTAATGCTGGTTATTACAACTTATTTTCTATCCAATTAAAATATAAATTTTAGATACTGCAATGCAGTGGGTTAAGTCATTAATTTGTTATTGTTGCTGTTGTTGCTGCTGCTGTATAATATCAAGATATTCTCTGTAACTGTTTTTTATGGCTTGTTTTGCAGGTTTTATTGTGGGTACATAATCGCTCGATGCATCCTGCTCCTTGAAGCCGTAATCGGCAAGTACATCATCATCATTACCTACAGTTACTACAACTTCCAGTGTGTGTTCGCCGGCACCTTTATAAACGCCCTTTACGGGTGAGCAATCCGAAAAATTTCGCCCAACTGCTAAGCGTACATGGTTTTCATTAGCTATAATGTTGTTTGTGGGGTCTAAACCCAGCCATCCATAATTAGGTATATAGGCCTCGGCCCAGGCGTGGGTAGCACCTTCGCCGCGCATGTTAGTACAAATATATCCGCTTACGTACCGCGCCGGAATATTTACTACACGTAACATCTCCATTAAAATATGAGCAAAATCCTGACAAACGCCTGCTTTTAATTTCCAAATCTCATCAAGCGTGGTTTCAACAGTGGTAACGCCTTTAATGTATTCGAAATTATCGTAAACATATTTACAATACCGCAAAGCGGCTTGGTATGGTGTTTCGTTGGGTTGTTTTTGGGCCTCAACTATTTGCTGCATCTCTGGCAAGCCAGCAAAATATTCGTGCCTTAAAAAATCAATATATTGTACCTGATACCGCAAACGCAATAAATCGTTCCATTGCTGATCGGCAAACATGTCATCCATCGGGTATAACCTATGTTTAGTACTTACCCATATTTTCGAGCATATCTCCAGCCTGGTATGGGCTTCGGTATGAGTAAAACTCCCTACTTCGTTACCATAATAATCAATATGAATATCTACAGCCGGATCACCGGTTATTTTAAGTTCGTGTTTTATTACTTCCTGATAATCATCTTTTATAGGAAAAAGAATAATCTGGTTGGCACTATCACGAACAGCACTTTCGTATGTATATTTGGTAAGGTGCTGAATTTTAAACTCGGGCATAACTGTAATGTTGCAACGTTAATTTATTAAATTGATACAGAATATGTTCTTCAGCGGCTAGGAGAACGCAAAGTAATGTTTATTTAATACATCACCAATTTTAAACAACTCATTTCTAACATTTGTAAGATACTCATGTAAGCCTTCCTGATGAATGGTTTTTACTGAGCTATATTTTATATTACTCTGTAAACGCCCAATCAAGAAAGAAAGTTCGCGAAAATCTTCTATACTACTTTCACTTTTGAGCCTTTCAAAATATCGCTGTATATGATTAACAGAATATAAAACCGAGCGTGGAAAGTCGTTATTTAGCACCACTTGTTCCAATACATTTTCGGCTTCAAACCCCTTGCTGCGATAGGTTCTTAAATACATAGTGTATCCGCCCAATGATAGCAATAAATGTTTCCAGTAAGCTGTATCAGTCAATAAATCCGGATTATCATCAATAGATCCAAATTTAGTATCCAAAATATCAACTGATTGTATGCTTCTTTCCAAAAAATGCCCGATATTCATAAAGCTCCTGCCTTCGCCCCTGGCCATACTAATTTCAACAGTTCCATAATATAGCGTCCCTTGCTTAATCAAAGTATCAAGGGCGGTAATAGGATCATATTTCTCAATCAGAAATTTTAATTGCGGATCTCTAACAGCATGATAATATTCATTTAAACATTGCCATAAATCTTTGGTAATATGCTCTTGCACTCCGCGGGCGTTTTCACGCGCTAGTGTAATTATGCTTATTATGGAATTAGGGTTATCTCTATCCAGCACCATGTATTTTAATACTGCCCGGCTATCATTTTGCAAAACTTTGGTTTCGTCATCTTGCGAACCGGCATATATGCGTATTATGGGTTCCCAGGTAAATTCCTGAACAGTATCCTGCGATGAGGCATAGTTAATTTTAAGCATACGCAATATGCCATCACTCCGCTCAATATAACGGCTCATCCAATATAAACTTGATGCAACTCTACTTAACATATCTATATATCAAAAGCAATATTTAAACTAAAACCCAAGTATCTTTACTGCCGCCACCCTGCGAGCTATTTACCACCAGTGATCCTTCGCGCAAAGCTACCCGGGTTAATCCACCCGGAACTATTTCAATCCCATCGGGGCCGCATAAGGCATATGGCCGTAGGTCAATACGCCGAGGAGTAAGCAAGCCTTGCATATAACATGGCGCCGCCGAAAGGCTGATAGTTGGCTGCGCAATAAAATCGCGAGGGTTCTTTAATATTTCATTTTTATAGTCGTCTATTTCCTGCTCGGTTGCTGCGTGTCCCATCAACATCCCATACCCTCCGCTCCCGTTTGTACGCTTCACTACCATTGTGTTCATATTGGCAAAAACATATTCCTTTTCTTCGGCGTTCCCTAATTGATAGGTAGGTACATTTTTAAGTATTGGCTCTTCGTTCAAATAATAGCGAATCATATCAGGCACATATGAGTAAATGGCTTTATCATCGGCAACACCATTGCCTATTGCGTTTACAATGGCAACATTACCTTTACGGTAGGCTCCCATAATACCCGATACGCCTAAAATGCTTGAAGGATTAAATACCAAAGGATCTAAAAACTCATCATCCACACGCCTGTATATCACATCTACCTGTTGCAGCCCATTAGTAGTTTTCATATATACTTTATGGTTGTCAACCACAAGGTCACGACCTTCAACCAACTCAACACCCATCAGGCGGGCCAGCGTAGTATGCTCAAAATATGCCGAGTTATATATTCCCGGGCTAAGCAATACAATTGTAGGATGTGATATTTGCCGCGGTGATAAGGATAATAAGTTTTTATAAAGTATATTAGGATACTCGGTTACGCTACGCACTTTGCACTGCGGCAAGAGGTCTGGAAACAAGCGTTTGGTTATTTCCCTGTTTTCCAGCATATAGCTTACGCCCGATGGTGTACGCAAATTATCTTCGAGTACGTAGAATGTCCCTTCATGGTCGCGGATGAGATCAATCCCAGCGATATGCACATAAATATCATACGGGACTTTAACATTATACATTTCCCGCAAAAAATGCGGACAAGAGTAAATAATGTCAATAGGCACAATTCCGTCCTTTATAATAAACTGGTTGCTGTATACATCTTTTAAAAACAAGTTCAGCACATTGAGCCTTTGTTTAATACCTTTTTCAACAAATGCCCACTCATCGCCGGTGATGATACGGGGGATAATGTCAAACGGAAAAATTTTTTCGATACCCTCACCGCTACTATAAACGGTAAAGGTTATACCCTGGCTCATGAAAAGACGCTTCGCCAGATCTTCTTTTTTGTTCAGCTCCTCTATTGATTCGCGGGTGAGGTATTGGATAACCTTTTGATAATGATCCCGGATTTTTGAATCAGCACCAAACATTTCATCCCATACACCTGATGTTGGAGTGTAATTGTTAAAATAAGCTGATTCTGGCATAAAATTAACTTCCTTTCTGTATAAATTTTATAAATAATTCTAAAAAAATGTAATTTAACAATATAATTTTGAAAATTATAGATAAAATATAATAATAATTGCAAATTTAAATTAATCTAGTTCAATATGATTGTGTTTTTTGTGAAACTATAGATATATTTATTTAAAATAGTTGAAATAATGCAATTATGCCCAATCTGCCACAAATTTTCAGTCTTTATATTAGATAAAACATAGTTATTAAAGGTGTGGAGGTTAATTAATGATAGAAGTTATACCATGGCTGGATGAATTGCGAATAAACAATTCGGTTTCCAGCATTTTGGTTTCAAAATCAGTTACCGGGCGTTTGCTTTCTATTAATTGAATGAGCATTTCGGTAGCAATTTGCCCAATTTTAAAGGCTGGCTGCCGCACAGTAGTAAGCGAGGGGTCAAAAAGGCCCGCCACATCCGAGTTAGTGAACCCGGTAATAGCAATATCTGTCGGTATTTTTAAACCACAGTTTTTCAAAGCGATCATACATCCGGTAGTTAACCTATCCCCGGCAACAAAAATAGAATCGGGGCGGTCAGGCAGGCTTACTATTTCATTAACGGCAATCTCAACCTCATGCTGAATCATACCACCGTGCGGGCAATGGCGCAAATAAGCCGCATTAAATGGTATATTGTATTTTCTTAACGCTGCTTTATACCCTTCAAGCCGCTCTATACTTATAGAAAGTGTTGGCGAATTAGTTAAATGGGCTATTTTTTTGAACCCTGCATTAATTAAATGTTCAGTGGCCTCAAATGCTCCTTTATAATTGTTAGCAACTACTTTATGCGTTTCAATATCAGCTGCTACTCTATCAAAAAACACAATTGGCAGGCCCCGGTCATGCAGATCTTTAATATGCGATAGATCCTGAGTTTCTGAGGATAAAGAAATTAATAGTCCATCAACAGACCGTGATGCCAAATGCTGAATGTTTACCACCTCCAGATCAAAGGATTCATGATTTTGAGTGATAATTACGTGATAACCCCTGCTATAAGCAATAGATTCAATACCATTAATAGCCTGCGAAAAATAATTATTTGCCACTTCGCAAACTACAACGCCTATAGAATGGCTCCGACGTTCTTTAAGGCTAAGGGCAATTGGATTAGGATGGTATTTTATTTTTTCGGCATATTCAAGTACCAACCTTTTTGTTTCGGCACTTATTTCGTATCCCCCTCTTAATGCTCTGGAGACTGTGGAAGTTGAAAGCCCAAGTGCCTTTGCAATATCTTTAATAGTTATGGGCTCAAACATGCTTTTTAATTAAAAAACTGAATATAGAGAGAAACTACGACACCCTAAGATGTTTTACAAATATAACACCAATTTGGAATATAATAGACCGATAACGTTGCCGGGAACGTTTGCATAATTATATAGTGCCGGTATTCGTCTTATTTATTTAAAAAACCCCTATCATTGTTTACAACTAAACCTTATTTGCAACATCAAATGTTACTATAATGCAATAACTGCATCTGCCATAAAAGTATCAGCGCTGGAGCTTTAAATAATAAACCAAGGCGGCTATACACGGCTTAGTTTATGTTACTTACCCTTATTTAAACAGTGCTCATGAAAAAAATATTGCCGCTTTTTACTATCCTGCTTATTAATATCTTAAATACCCATGCGCAAACAAAACCATATTCATGGGAAAACTTACCAAAAGCAAAAGTGCCATCCTTTAATGCGGACACCCTTAATATTAAAAATTATGGTGCTGTTGCCGATGGGATAACTTTAAATACAAAAAGCATAAATACCGCTATTGCTAATTGCAGTGCAAAAGGGGGTGGGGTGGTTTTAATACCTGGTGGTTTATGGCTAACCGGGCCTATAGTACTAAAAAGCAATGTAAACCTGCATATTGATCGCGCTGCCCTGGTGCAATTTACTGAAGATAAAAGCCAGTACCCATTAGTTGAAGGTAATTATGAGGGGCATGCCGCTGTGCGTAATCAATCGCCGGTTTCGGGTAATGATCTGGAAAACATAGCTATTACCGGCGAGGGCATAATTGATGGGAGCGGCGAAACTTGGAGGGCTATTGGTAAAGACAGGCTTACAGATGCCGAATGGAAACAGTTGGTGGCATCGGGCGGGGTGATTAGCGCAAATGGAAGAACCTGGTACCCCTCTGATGGTTATGCCAAAGGCAATAATATTAAGGACGTAAGCACCCTCCAACCTGGCAAAGCCTTAAGCGACTATGCCCCTTATAAAGACTTTTTTCGCCCCAATATGGTGGTGCTTACCAACTGTAAAAAGATATTGCTTAAGGGCACAACCTTTCAAAATTCGCCCAATTGGTGCCTGCATACCTTGCTTTGTGAAAACCTTACCTTAAACGATATACATGTTAGAAATCCATGGAACGCGCAAAATGGCGATGCGATAGATATAGAATCGTGCAGGAATGTATTGATAGAGAACAGCACATTTGACGCCGGCGATGATGGGTTATGCATTAAATCTGGCCGCGATGAAGAGGGCCGTAAACGGGGTAGACCAACAGAGAATGTGGTGATTAGAAATAACATTGTTTACCGTGCACATGGCGGCTTTGTAATAGGCAGCGAAATGAGCGGTGGGGCCAGGAACATATTTGTTACCGATTGCACTTTTATTGGTACCGATATTGGCCTGCGCTTTAAAACTACGCGCGGCCGTGGTGGTATTGTCGAGAATATCTACATCAAAAACATCAGCATGAAAAACATAGTGCACGAAGCTATTCTTTTTGATATGTATTATTTTGCTAATGTAACATCTACCTTAGGGCAAAAAGCAGATTTTCCACCTGTAACAGCTGCTACACCCCAGTTCAGAAATTTTTATGTGAGCAATGTTGTTTGCAATGGGGCTGAAAAAGCAATTTTTGTGCGTGGATTACCCGAAATGAGTATCAAGAATATTTACATGGAAAATATGGTTCTAAAAACAAATAAAGGTGCGGAGTTGATAGAAGCTAATAACATTACCCTTAAAAATATCACTTTAGAAATTAAGAACACTAAACCGGTAATCTATTTAGAAAACAGCAGCGGCATTAATTTAGATAATATTAGATACACTAAAGGTGCTGAACAATTGTTAAACATTAACGGGGATAGATCTGCACAAATAACGCTGACCAATACAGATATTTCAGGTGCAAAAAACATCCCTGAATTTAATTATGGGGCGGATAAACTTTCGTTAACGGTTAAATAAGGTATAGTTTAAAAAAGAATGAAAAAAATACCCTTACTTATCGCGGTGCTTTTTATCGGGGGGCAACTGATGGCTCAAACCATAGCTCAATATCCATCCCAAATTACGGTTGCACAGGATGGTAGCGGTAATTATAAAACAATTCAGGAGGCTGTTAATTCGGTTCGCGATCTGGGTGCTCAGCGGGTTACCATTCATATCAAAAAAGGGATCTATCACGAAAAATTGATCATCCCTTCGTGGAAAACAAATGTATCATTGATAGGTGAGGATAAAGAAAACACGGTTATCACCAATAATGATTATTCGGGCAAACCAATTATTAACGGTAAAGACGCTTTTGGAAAAGATAAATTTACCACCTATACATCATATACTGTTTTGGTACAGGGTAATGATTTTAAAGCGATGAACTTAACGATAGAAAATACAGCGGGCAGGGTTGGGCAAGCGGTTGCTTTAAATGTAGAAGGCGACCGATGTGTTTTTATCAATTGCAAACTTTTAGGTAACCAGGATACGTTGTATACATCGGGCGAGCAGAGCCGCCAGTATTATAAAGATTGTTATATTGAAGGCACTACCGATTTTATATTTGGCTCAGCCACTTGTGTATTTCAAAGCTGTATTATTAAAAGTTTAATAAACTCTTACATTACAGCGGCTTCAACCACTCCTCGTCAACAATTTGGGTATGTGTTTTTTGATTGCAAGCTAATTGCCGATACTGGGGTTAAGAAAGTTTTTTTGGGGCGGCCCTGGCGGCCATATGCCCGAACAGTTTTTATCCGAACAGAAATGGGTAGCCATATTGTACCTATGGGCTGGAACCCGTGGAAAGGGGATGCCATGTTTCCTGACAAGGAGAAAACCGCGTATTACGCAGAATACCAAAGCAAGGGAGCGGGTGCCAAAGCAAGTAACCGGGTTAGCTGGTCGCACTATTTAACCGTTAACGAAATTAAGTACTACATACTGTCCAATATATTTGCAGGGAAAAACACTTGGAATCCGGAGCAATAATCAAAATTTGTTGTTACATTTTAAAATAATGTATACCGAAATGTGCGTATTGTTTCTAATATTGTGTGTAAATCTAAATTTTATATGAAAAACTACCTGGCACTAGCCTTAACCGCTTTGGTGTTAACGGCAACTGCCCAGCAAAAACCAATTGTACAAACTAAATACGTATCAAAAGTTTGGGTAGCCGATCAGGGAAATGGCACATACAAAAACCCGATATTGAATGCCGATTATTCAGACCCGGATGCTATTAGGGTGGGTAATGATTTTTATCTGGTTTCTTCAAGCTTTGAGGATATTCCGGGATTACCCATATTGCACTCTAACGATCTGGTGAATTGGTCGCTTATAGGCCATGCGTTATTGCGCCAGCCACCTTATGCGCATTTTGCTAAACCGCAGCATGGTAATGGCGTTTGGGCTCCGGCCATCCGCTATCATAATGGTGAGTTTTATATTTATTATCCCGATCCGGATTACGGAATTTATTTGGTTAAAGCTAAAAATGCGGCGGGCCCTTGGTCTGAACCGATTTTGGTTTATGGTGGTGCTGGCTTAATTGACCCATGCCCCTTATGGGATGGAGATGGTTCGGTTTATTTGGTGCATGCGTGGGCAGGTAGCCGGGCTGGCATTAAAAGCATCATTACCGTGAATAAGCTAAATAATGAAGGTACAAAAGTGATTGATGAAGGCGTAATGGTTTTTGACGGACATGAAACCGATCCTACTATTGAAGGGCCTAAACTTTATAAGCGCAATGGCTACTATTACATATTTGCGCCTGCGGGTGGCGTACCTGTTGGCTGGCAGCTAGTGTTGCGGTCTAAAAATATTTATGGCCCGTATGAACGAAAGGTGGTGATGGATCAGGGTAGATCAACCACAAACGGGCCACACCAGGGTGCCTGGGTTGATACCCAAACCGGCGAGAACTGGTTTCTGCATTTTCAGGATAAGGGGCCTTACGGGCGGGTTACACATTTACAGCCGATGAAATGGGTAAATAACTGGCCTGTTATAGGTTCAGAAGTTAATGGAACAGGTAAAGGAGAGCCAGTATTGACGTATAAAAAACCCAATATTGGTAAAAGCTTCGCAATAGAAACTCCTGCGGAGACGGACGAGTTTAATACTATTAAATTAGGCTTACAGTGGCAATGGATGGCTAATCCGAAATCAACATGGTATACCACAACCAATGATGGGTATTTAAGATTGTTTTCTTACATGGCTCCAGATACCATAAAAAACCTTTGGGATGTGCCTAATGTGTTATTACAAAAAACACCTGCAGATGAATTTATGGCAACCACAAAATTTACTTTTAAGCCCAATACCAGGCTCGAGAACGAACGGGCAGGCCTTGTAATTATGGGTTATAGCTATGCGGGGCTGGCGTTAAACAGTAAAAAAGATGGCATTTACTTAACCAACTTTAATTGTAAGGACGCGCTAAAAGGCAATGCCGAAAACGGGCAAACGTTAATGAAGGTAAACGACGGGACAATCTATTTCAGGGTTAAAGTAACGGCAGGAGCAAAATGCATGTTCAGCTATAGTTTAGATGGATTAAAATATACTGATGCCGGTACTGCGTTTCAGGCAGAGGTAGGCCGCTGGATAGGTGCCAAAGTAGGCATATTCTGTACCCGTATCAGTCAAATAAATGATTCGGGGTATGCCGATTTTGATTGGTTTAGAGTTGAGCCGGTTAAATAAAGGCTTATAACAAATGCAATTCGTTATAAAACAAAACAGTAATTATAATTCAGCCAGCACGGTTTTGCCGCCTTTAACAACTTCGCCAAGAGCTACGTTAACTTTTGTTCCCACTGGCAAAAATATATCTACTCTTGAGCCGAATTTAATAAAGCCAAATTGTTGGCCCTGGTCTACTTTATCGCCTTCTTTAACGTACCAAACAATCCTTCTTGCCAAGGCTCCAGCTATTTGACGGAATAATACGGTTACCCCTGCGCTGTTTTCGATCGCGATAGTTGTGCGCTCGTTTTCTGTAGATGATTTAGGGTGCCACGCTACCAAATATTTACCAGGATGGTATTTAAAGTATTTAACCACCCCCGCAACTGGGTTACGGTTAATATGCACATTAACAGGCGACATAAATACAGATATCTGGATACGTTTATCTTTCAAATACTCGGTTTCTTCAACCTCCTCAATAACCACTACCTTGCCATCTGCCGGGCAAAGCACCTGTTTTTCGTTAGTAGTAATTGTAATGGATGGGCTACGGAAGAACTGAACTATAATGGCAAACAACAAAAACGATAGTATATATATTACCCACTTTAACGCGGACGCTTGCGGGAAATAAAACTGTATAAGCGCGTTAAGCACAAATATAAATAGAATGCAAATTGCAAGGGATGTGTACCCTTCTTTATGGAAAGTCATAGAAATAAAATTTTAGTGCAAAACTACTAATTTGAAATTAAGTACAGGTAAGCAAAAACCATTGGCGCGGCTAATAATAAACCATCAAAGCGATCAAGCAAGCCGCCGTGCCCTGGCAGAATGTTTCCGGAGTCTTTTGTATTAAGGCTTCTTTTAAGCATGGATTCCACCAGATCGCCCATAGTGCCAAAGCAACAGATCAATATAGCCATTATAGCCCATTGCCATAAGTTAATATCAGCAAAATAATGCGCTATAATAGCGGATATAAAAACAGTGAACAACATCCCTCCAATAAAGCCCTCCCACGTTTTTTTAGGTGAGTGGATTTCAAATAAAGGTGTTTTTCCGAATTTTATTCCTACAACATAAGCCCCAGTATCGCTGGACCATAACAATAATAAAAAAGCAAGCGGGAAATGTGAACTATACGAACCATTGATAAAGGCCAACCCAAAAAAGAAACAAAATGGCGCAATGGCAAAAAGCAGGCCTAAAATAGTATAAGCAATATGTGTAAAAGGATTTTCGGTATGCTTATAAAGTTGGGCAATAAAAATGCTTGCCAGCACCGGGATAATAATAAGCAAAAACTTAGAGTCGATATTTAAAATATAGTGCAAGCCTATGCCTGCAAAAATGAACCCACCACCAATTAAACCAGCCGTGCGATTGGGTTTAATATTGGCTGTTTTAACCATTCTGTAAAACTCATTTAAACAAAAAAAGCTTAAAACGGTAAAAAATGCAGTAAAAACATAAGGGCCTAATAAAACAGAACCCAGCATGATGATAATAAAAAAGAAACCGGTTATAGCTCGGGTCTTCATAACTCTGTTAGTCGTTTTTATTCAGGATGATAATTTCAATAGCTTTACTAAAATCTTCCTGGTGAATATATACATCAATGTTGCCAAAAGTACGGTGCGACGAATCTTGCTTATTGATCAACACACTTGCTATATGATGCTCAATGAGCATCTGTTTTACAATTTCGGATTGATAATAATTGGTAGAAGTAAATATCTTAACCCAATTCTTTTCCATTAATATCCTGGCAATTTTTTTGCTTAACACAATATTGATAAACAAAAAACAAAAGTACAGTAAATATTAAACTGAATATATGTATAATGTAATTATAATGTATATTATCAGGATCTGACTTTATTGTACTATGCTGGTATAAATAAGTAACTAATACGGCCGTACCATTGTTTATAAAATGCGCCATTACAGACGTCCATATGCTGCCGCTATATGCTACAAAATAACCAAATAATATACCTAGCATAAAGCGAGGTAGAAAACCAAAAAACTGCATGTGGAAGGCACTGAACAATATAGCGGTAATCCATATCCCCCAGTGAATACTATTTGTCCATCGGGTAAAAATGGTTTGTATGCAGCCCCTGAATAAAAACTCCTCGGCAATAGCCGTTAACAAACCTATTTCCAATACATTAAACAACATACTGCCAATTGTTTTCATTTGCAATAAAACCTGGGTTTGCTTGGCAGCCAGGTCTTCCTTTTCCCGCATCCATTGTTCAACAGACTTTAAAAAACCTGGTAATGCCATTTTTTGGTTAATAGTTCCCAAAAAATCTATTAAAGGAGATGAAAACATCATAATGGCAAAAACAAGCAAAAACAGCACTGCCGGGTAAACCTTTGTTGATTTTAAGTACTCACGAGGTTCGCTAACAATTAACCTGGCAAAAATAACCGGGGCTAAAAAAAGTGGAATAGTAGTACTTAAAATTTGGAAAATCCATATCGTATTAGCAAAATGTGGTGCGGCGGAATTAAATGTTACCGCCTCTGTTAATGCATTTGCGCCATACAAAACAGTAATAAAGCCCATGCCAATTATTGCGCCCAGTAACATGCAGCCAACAGTAATTGTACTTAAAATTAAAAATTGTAGGCTGGGGTGCATTGGGCTTTTTGTGTTTACACTCATGTTAGTTAATATTTTGTATTTTTGGGGCGTTTAAAGATAGTCATGTCTGTTCAAATTGGAAATATAGATTTAGGTAATTTCCCGCTGTTGCTTGCGCCGATGGAGGATGTAAGCGATCCGCCTTTCCGTTATGTATGTAAACAAAATGGCGCGGATATGATGTATACCGAATTTATATCCTCAGAAGGCTTGATACGTGATGCTGCCAAGAGCAGGCAAAAGCTGGATATATTTGAATACGAACGTCCGATAGGGATACAGATATTTGGTAGTGATATTAACAGCATGCGCCAAGCTACACGTATAGCAACATTGGCTAACCCCGACCTGATGGATATTAATTACGGTTGCCCGGTTAAACAGGTGGCTTGCCGTGGTGCCGGAGCCAGTTTATTGCAAGATATTGATAAAATGGTTGCCATGACCAAGGCCGTAATAGAATCAACCCATTTACCCGTGACTGTTAAAACCCGGCTAGGCTGGGACGACAATACCAAAAACGTTTGCGAGGTGGCCGAACGCCTGCAAGAGATTGGTATAAAGGCTTTAACCATACACGGCCGTACCCGCGCGCAAATGTATAAAGGTGAAGCAGACTGGACATTAATTAGTGAGATTAAAAAAAATCCGGGGATAGAAATCCCCATTTTCGGGAATGGAGACATCGATTCCCCAGAAAAGGCCGCTAACTGGCGCCTCGAATATGGCGTTGATGGCATGATGATTGGCCGTGCAGCCATAGGTTATCCATGGATTTTTAGAGAAATAAAACATTTTTTTGCTACAGGGGAGCATCGTGAAAAACCTACAATTGCTGAAAGAGTTGACGTTTGCAAAACTCATTTGCAAAAATCAATTGAGTGGAAAGGGCAAAGAACAGGCATTTTTGAAATGCGCAGGCATTATTCTAATTACTTTAAAGGGGTTGACCATTTTAAAGAATACCGAATGAAACTGGTATCGACAGAAAATATTGAAGAGCTATTTGATATATTGGAAACCATACGGGTAAAATATTCTGTAGAGATGGCTTAATTATTGACAATAATAATTATATCCATATAACATTTTATTTCGTATACAGATATATAAGCGGGATGTTAATTTTTGGATCTGATTTTTTTAAAGATTTAAAGTCATTTTTTTTATTAAGTTTGAATCAATATGGTTAATATAATTACAGATGGGGTTAAAGTTTCGGTAGAAACTATATACCAACCGGAATACTCCAACCCGGCTAACGATCATTTTATGTTTGCTTATAAGATCAATATTGAGAATGTGAGTAACAACGCGGTGCAGTTATTGCGCAGGCATTGGTCTATTTTTGATTCAAATGGCACGCAAAGAGAGGTTGAGGGCGAGGGTGTTGTAGGAGTACAGCCGATAATTGAACCCGGCCAATCGCACGAATACGTATCGGGCTGTAACCTTAAAACAGATATGGGCAGCATGAAAGGCGAATACCAAATGCTGCGCCTGGTTGATGAGGTTTTATTTGATGTTAAAATACCGCAATTTTATTTAATTGCGCCTTACAAATTGAACTGATTAGGCTGTTTTTAGATATTTAAAACCCGCTTCCGCGGGTTTTTTGTTCCATAATAGATACCACTGCGGGAAAACTTCCCGCAGTGGTATTTTAATATCAGTTTCTTCTTTTTATTTCCAGCTTTGCACCCTTATTGCTAAAATAGCATTTAACAATATTTCCGGAGCGATCTAATATAAATTCAATTTCCTGATCGTGGTCGCGGTCAAAAAAGAACTTGGTTTCAGATTCCGGCTTAAGCTCCATTTTAAAATCACCGTTGCCTTCGGGTTTCAGATATAATTTATTGCTTTCTGTTAGCAGTTCGAAATTGGTTGCCCCGGTAGGCTGGGGAATCTGATATTTGCCGGCATACTTTTTAAGTAACGCATAATTAATGACCACTTCTTTGGGAGTATATGGCATTTGATAAGGCCGGTTAAATAAAATAGATGTTAACCCCTCAGCAATTGCGCCAACCGGGCTGTCGTTATTTGATAAAATGATAATGGAAATATTATCATTGGGAAAATCACCTATATAGGAAGTAAAGCCGGGAATAGCCCCTGAGTGTGAAATTTGTCGGTGATGCTCGAAGGTATCAATACTTAACCCGTAACCATAGTGATTTAAATACGGTGTGGTCATTTGTGATAAATATTCTTTCGAAATGATTTTACCTTTTAATAAAGCGTTTTCCCAGTTATACAGGTCTTGAATAGTGGAGATCAAGGAACCTGCGCTAAAAGGAAATTCCATTGAAAAATATTCCGCATTTCTCAAGCCCCCGTTTTCCGACCGTGAATAACCCTTAACCCGGAAGGCAAGCACCGAGTCGATGCGGTTGACAGCCGTATTGGTTAATGATGCCTTATTCAGGATATGCTGCTTCAGAAAGTCGCTATAAGACTGTTTGCTAACTTTTTCTACAATGCACCCCAATAAAAAATACCCCGAATTACTATAATTCCACTTAGTGCCCGGAGAAAACGTATAAGGCTCGTTTTTAAATAGGCCGATAATAGAATCTTTTGCTAATGGAAGCGTATGTAAGGCAAAAAACCTTGGCAAGCTGGTGTAACTGACTATGCCCGAAGTATGGTTAAGCAGCATGTGAATGGTTACACTGTCTCCTTTGGGGTAGCCTGGGAAATAAGTGCTTAGCTTATCATTCAGGCTTAATTTATGCTGCTCTGCCAATAACAAAATAGCTGCTGCCGTAAACTGCTTGGTAAGCGACCCGATCTCAAATTTGGAATCCAGGGTATTCTTGATCTTCCACTCGCGATCTGAGTAACCAAAGGCCTTTTGGTAGATGACACCCCCGTTGTTAGCAACTAAAACAACGCCGCTAAATTCTTTAACGCTTGCCTGCGCCTCCATATATTTCCCTATCGTTAACGAATAATTTGTTTGCGCGTTACCTGTTACAGGCCATAAACAATAGGCCATGATTATGGTGATAATTATCTTTTTCATATTTCAATATTGATGTGTTCGTGAGTATTAGATTTTTCAGGTCGATATTCAAGGATATCGCCCGGCTGGCACTCCAGCACTTTACAAATGATTTCGAGCGTGCTAAAACGTACCGCCTTGGCTTTGCCCTGCTTTAAGATTGATAAATTAGACAGCGTAATGCCTACAAGATCGGACAGGGTGTTTAATGACATTTTACGCTTTGCCATCATAACGTCCAGGTTAACTATTATCGCCATATCAAATTGTTAGTTTTTGTTCGTTATCCAATGAAGTTCCCAATTTAAATACCTCAGCAACAACTATTAATGTTACTCCTGTAAATAGCGCGCTAAGGTTAAAGCTATAAGTTAACAGAATATCGTTGCTCCATTTAAAGTGGTTTATTAAGTATTGATTTAAAGCGATGTGATAGAGCAGTTGTGCCAATGCGTAACCGATAAGAATAAAACCGATCTTCCTGATCCTTGTGATATTAAACTCCACAAAGGGTTCATTCTTTGCAAAACTTAAAAAAATCAGCCTTAACTGATAAGTGGCCAGAATAAAAAATGAAAACGCCACCACAACTATGAATATCATAATCAAAATATTAGACAGACTTGGTTGGATCTGGAAAGAAAAACTCCCTTCCGTAGCGTTTAATTGACCGTTTTCGAAATCGGTTCCGGCAGCTGAAACCGTTTTAATGGCAGCCGTAGCAAAGGTGACCGGCGTGTTAAAACCGACATTCTTTTTAAAGAACGGCATAATGATTAATGCCGCTGTAATAACAACAGCACCAAACCATTCAAGCCACCATACTATTTGTATGATAACCGACAGAATTCCTGATAGTGATTTGTTTCCTAAAGTTTTCATTATAATTTGTTTTAATTATTGACAAATATAATAAATTTATTGATAAACAATAAAAAATTATTATTTTTATTGTTTCCATGATTTCTATTATCAAACAGCTTTATAGGGATGTAAGCTTTTAATTAATTGAAAGAAATTAAAGGGGTTAAACAATAGTTTTAAATCTTAACGGGTCAAAACGATATGCTAAGAGCAAGAAAGGCTATGAAGCATCCTAATATGTGGTTTGGTAAATTTGCCACATGTTTAAATCACATTGCTTACATTCCCGAGTCACATAAGCTCATTATCGTATAATAGTAATTGATCCTGAAATTTTACTACGCCCATTTTTGGGATCAATAATATAATAGTAAGTACCACCAGGCAAATTGATGTTATTAAAACGGCCATCCCAAGGTATTCCATATCCTATTGAAGAAAAAACCACTGCCCCATTTCTATCATATACATTTACTGTGCACCCTGGATAGCTATCCAAATATTTTATTTGCCAGGTGTCATTTATTCTGTCACCATTTGGGGTAAAGGTATTTGGTATAATAGGCGCCAGTAAAACTTTTACAGTAACGGTATCACTTACGGGGCAACTCACACTATCTGTAGTTGATGTAATTGTAAGTGTATATTTAGTATCAACAAGAGGTGCCGCTATTGGGTTTAATATATTAGCATCACTTAGCCCCTTTGATGGCGACCACGAGTAGGTAAGATTATTACCACTTGATGATGTGGCTTTAAGTTTTGTTTGGCCACCAGCCAAAATAATTTGGCCTTGCCCTGCTGATATAGCTGCTACAGGTTCTACAATAATTGTTTTAATAATTGTATCGGCACATTGTGTGGCTTTTACAACATTATAACAAGTAATAGTATGTGTGCCAACTCTTTCAACAGATGGATTAAATACCCCCCCGGCGGAAGCTACATTATCTACCAGAAAATTGGGTGTAGCTGGTGGCCCACTTATTTGCTGTGTAACCAATGAAGCAAGTATCAATGAATTGGCATTTCGACAGATTTTAGAAGGTAAATTAAACGTGGTTTTAGGTACAGGTAACAGGTTTATGTAATGACTAACTGTATCGAGGCAGGTTAACCCTGAATAAGCAGTCATTAAAACCTTATAAGTTTTAATTGCAGTATATTGGATAAGATATTTGTAAGTAAACATTTGCCCCGAATCCAACCGGAAGGTTTTAGGTGGTGTACCATCACCAAAATCCATTACAAAATTGGTGACTTTACCATTGCCAAAACCAGGCACATCGGCTTTGTTAACAAAAACAACATCCTTATTACTACATAAATCAGAACTATTAGGCACGGTAAAAGCCGCTTTAGGGGATGATCCATTTACAGTAACCTGTTTAACAGTATCTTTAATGCACCCATTTGCTGCAGTTACAGTAAGCCTAACATTATAATTACCGGTAGAACCATATTTATGAGTAGCTGTATTACCAGTAGCTGTATTAGGATTACCTATATATATATTGGTTAACCTATCACCAAAATCCCACACACAGGTCAAAGCACTCTTGTCAGCAATGCTTACATTGGCAATAAACTGGGCATAGGTATCGTGCAGGCAAACATCTGGAATATTAAAATCCACTTTTGGTGAAAAATTTACCGCAATTGTTTTAGATATCGAAGTTATGCAACCCTTATCACTAATAACGGTTAGCGTTACCGGAAACGAAGCTGACGATGCAAATGTATGCGTAGGATTTTGTAAGATGGATGTACCACTATCGCCAAAATTCCAAAACCACGAGGTAATTTTCCCTTGTGATACTTTAGATGTATCTGTAAAACTTACCGTTAAAGGTGACTCACAAATTGGTGGTACAACTTTAAAACCAACAACAGCAGGTGCTCTAACATAAACAATTTTAGATATGGAGCTGCTACAAACAGACGTACCTGTAACGGTTAGGGTAACGGTAAAAGCGCCTTGTTTTAAGTAGGTATATAAAGGGTTTTGCACAGCCGATGTATCACCATTTCCAAAATCCCAATGCCATGATCTTATAGGGATTGCAGAAGCATCTGTGAGGTCTTTAAATCCTATAGTATCTGTTAAGCAAATACTATCACGCGAAGTGAACTTAGCTACTGGAGGATCAGCAATTGTGTAGGTGAAGTCCACCTCTTCATTTGATCCACATAAAGTATTTATAGGATCTACAACCGTAACTTTTATTGAATAAATACCTGCTTTTGGATAGGCCACTAACTTATTATAATCATACACATACAAAACCTGGCTATTTCTATGTACGGTGTCTTTATATATGGGATTTGCTTGAGTAACCGGAGCTGTATTATTACCAAAGTCCCAAATGATATTTGTTGTTTGGTAAGGAAGTATTACTTGCGGCTTTATTCCTTGCGCGGTACAACCGGTAACAGTAGCACTATTTGTTGCCGTTTTTATAAATTGTACATACTCGTTTAAATTTTTAACATTGGTTCCGGCGGCGTAACCATAAGATTCTGCCTGGCCAAACCCATAAGCAATGGCATTAAATCCCGCATTAGCGGAAATGTTATGGGTTGTATTAGCTACATTAAATTGCCCGTATGAGTAGGATGTGTTGCCAGGCACCGGTATAAACCCACCGGGTGGCGCTTTTCCGTCAAGCAGGAATGAAGGTGCCGCTGCAGTTGGGATAACAACATTGATATAACTATTCAAGATCAGATACTCATATGGGGAGTAAAGCGTAACATGATCTATGTTTTGTTCGAGCGGATTAATGTAGATCATCTCCGGATCGCCAACGTCAGTTTTTTGAGTGTTAGTAACACCATTAATGTTATTACCTTGGGTAACAGCATATTGAACTACCTGTATGGGTTTATCAGCTGTAATAATATTTGTAGACTGGCTATCGAACTGATAATAAAATTTATTGATTAAATTAAGCTTACTTAACGCTTTACCGTTTAAACTAACATTGGCCAAGGTATCACTAACAACAATTCTGAAAACATCATAATTTCGATTTTTAAGCGGTACAGTTATATAGTTTCTGCCCCACGAAGGTGTGGGGTACACCTGTTGAAATAAGTTATCAGATGTAACATTGGGTGTGCCGATCAGTATTTTGCTACTTCCTGAAAATACAGCTATTCTTTTACATCCGGTGGTTGCAGTGCTAATCGAACTTATATGAGTACCTGTCAAATCCATAGTAGAAAGCCCCTGATATATCTGTCCCTTTTGTAAAGTAACAGTGAAAGGAACACCAGCAGCAGCATTATTCAATAACATTGCTGCTGGTGTTATTTGTACTGTGGTACTATCAGAGATAGCAACAACCATAAATGCCGAATAGGCAGGTTTGGCAAGCGAAGCATTTGAAATTTGAGTATAGTTAAGCGAATAATAATCGTTGGATAATGTATTTACAGGCAATAATAAAGTTGCTCCCGAAACAGAGTTGGCATAAATATGAGCATAAACTGCAATTGGATTGATACTTACAATATGAATGCCCTTTGTTGTTATTCCATTAGTATTACCTAAAAAAGCGCTTGTCGGCACTGAAAACGTAGTTATAACATTTGGCACTACTTTTACCGATTGATTAAAAGCATTATCTGCCGAACTTATCGTTACCGTAGTTAAAACATCGCAAGCAATATAAAGATTCATTTGTGAGCCACTTGTTCCAGTGATGCCATTAACGTGATCCATATAACCTGTCCAAAACTCGGTGCCGATATTAGAATTGCCCGACTGAGCCCATACCTTATTATAAGAGATAGTACAAATAATTATTATAAAAAGTAGTTTAATTTTCAACAGTTATATAATCTATTAGTAACTAATGTGAGTTGGGGATAAAAAATGGTTTATTAAAGAGTTCAAAGGAACGGTTATTTTACATAATCAATGCCCCAAAGATAAAATTATTGAAATTTTGTTAAACTAATGGTAATGGCTTGATAAAGAATTTGATCCGTATGTTAAATATGGTTGATAATGGGAGTAATCACCAATATGATTATACTGCAACCAATGAGACGACAATTAGCTGAAGGGGGGTGTTTGACGGACTCATTTACTAATCGGAACACTTTGTTATTACGTAAATTAATTTTATGATATAACCAAATACGCGGCTCGATTGAACCAACTGTATAAAAATTTCAGCATGATGGATTTACTTTTATTTATCTAAATTTAATCGTGGAAATGAACGAAAAAAAAACAACCGCTATCAGTAAATTTTTGAGCTTGGTGTTAAGGCACCAACCACAGTTGATTGGCATTAAACTGGACGAGCAAGGCTGGGTAAATGTAGATGAACTATTAAAACAGGCTAATGCCCATGGTCACAACTTAGATGTGGAGCTATTAAATCATGTGGTTGAAACTAATAGTAAAAAACGCTTTGCCTTTGATGATCCCCGGCAGAAGATTCGTGCCAGTCAAGGGCACTCGGTTGATGTTGAATTAGGTTATGCGGCACAAACGCCGCCGGAAATACTTTATCATGGTACGGGCGAAAAATCGGTGGACGCTATTGAGCAAAGTGGCCTTGAAAAACGGAACCGTCATCATGTACATTTAAGCCAGGATATTGAAACAGCGATACAGGTAGGAAGCAGGCACGGCAAGCCAGCAGTATTTAATGTGCTCGCAGGCGAAATGCATAAAAGTGGGTATGTGTTTTATCTGTCTGAAAATAAGGTTTGGCTTACTGATATGGTACCTGCTCAGTTTTTAAAATTGGTTCGATAAATAAAAAAAGCTTTCAAATGTATAGCAATAAGATCAGGCCCGAATGGATACCTTCCGGATACAAGGATAAACCTCATAACAATTCAATTGTTGAAAGATCAGAGATTAAGCACACTTTATATTGCAAAATAGTTTTATCTAAATATGGTTTTAAGCGTCGGTGCATTAAATAGCCTCACAAATCAACCCAGCTAAACTTCTGACTTCTACAAAGTCGTCATTAATATATTGAGTGTTTACGTGTGAGTCTGTACAGATCAGTTTTTTAATGAGTCCTGATTTTTTTAGCTTGTTGATCCCATCATTCACAAATAGTCCGTGGGTAGTAATTACATAAATATCACCGGCACCGGCATTTTTATAGGTTTGGGCCGCGTTGATGATGCTGCCACCGGAGCGGATTATGTCATCATAAATAATAACGGTTTTACCCGCTACATCCGCGTTAATGGCACTTACCTCGGTATGATCTCCTTTTAGGCGGCGCTTCAGGATAAAGGCGGCGTTTACACCCAGATCGTTAGCTAATGACTCTACCCATTTGGCCCGCCCGGCATCAGTGCTGGCCATTACAAAGTTATCGCCACCATATTTAAGCGCTGCTTTAATTACAATATCCTTGCAGTACACATGTACCGGGTACAAATCGTGTTCAAAATAATACTGAATGCCTTCGGAATGCAGATCGAACAGTAAAACCTTATTGCCACGATTTGACTTTGGAATAGACGACAGCAGCCGTGCGCGGGTTTTGGCCGTTACAATTTCTCCGCTTAACACCGCCCGCTCCATGGTAGAATAGCCAAAGTACGGGATTACAAGCGTTAACGAATTAGCTCCGTAACTTACTAGGGATGATGCCAAATCATACAATTCTAAAGTAGTACTGTCATTTACAGTGCCCCCAATTAGTATAACGTTCCGGTTCTCTATCTGGGATATGATCCGTTGGTAGCGCTCACCATCGGTAAAATAGCTTACTTCCAATTCGCCTTTTTCAAAATCGCCGCCAGCCAGCACCTTTTCGGCCAGGTATTCGTAGCCTTTTATGGCAAATAGTAATTTCTTCATGTTGTTGATTTATGATTTGTAATGAGCTTGGAAATTTCCGAAACGGCCTGCTCAAACCTGCTTTGCCAATTTCCCGATATTTCCACCAATTTAATTTGATGATCAGTTAATACCTCCCGGTGAGATCGGTCAAGTAAATCCCTGTCCATTTTACTTAACCGGGTGCCGTCCTGATAATAAGGAGCATCGTTATTTAAGTAAAAGTATGAATCAGCCTTATTTGTACGGTAAATATGATTCTCAACCGGAAGTTCCCTATCAAAAGTAAATCTAGCGTACGATTTTGTGATATGAATATCGGTATCAATAATTATCAAAGGGCTATCACCCAAAATGGCCTCGTTTATTCTCTTAGCATGTTTATTGGCTACCAAATGCAAATCCTCATAAGTAAATTTGGTTGAATCTGGAATTAACTCCCTGCCCGCTTCTAATACATAACTACAATTAAAGTGTTTAGCAAGCTGCTCTGTCAGGGTTGTCTTCCCGGTTGATTCAGTCCCTAAAATGGCCACCTTAATAGCGAAATAAGGTTTGACAGCAGCAGGCAGATAATGCCAGTTAGCGAATAGATCATTCCTGATTATGGATGCAGAAATAGGGTGTCGTCCTTTAGTCAGATCAAAAGCAATATGGTGTATATCCATAAAATCGGCAACTAACTCACCATAAGGTTCAGAGGTAATCAGGAGGTTGTAATTAGGATAATGCTTTTTAAATTCAACCGACCAAATTTCTGAAACGTTTGCAGATGTCTCGGAAGTATTGGGCAATAGCCTGTTATCATAATGAAGCACTTTTACCTCTATATTTTTGACACCTGCAAAAGTGCTTTCAATCCAGCCTTTTCTTACATCGCCGGAGATGTTTTCTTCATTATCGCAGCAAACCAATACCGATAAAAAATCGCACTGAGTGAGTGCGAAGCTGATCATAGCTTCGTGGCCTTTGTGAAAAGGCAAAAACTTTCCAAATACAAATGCCTTAATCATTAGCCAATTGTTTTTTCCAGTGATACAAGCCGTATGACGCTAATCCAAGAAAGATCAAATATTCCAGAGATAGAAAATAAACCCCCTTTTTGAAGTACAATACCACACAAATGGCATCTACCAAGATCCATAAATGCCAGTTTTCAATTTTCTTTTTGGCCAATAATACTGTAGCAATTACACTTAACACCATCACCAAAGAATCGGTAAAAGGATAGGCCGCTGCTACCTTGAAATAACCAGGCAGATATAAGTGAATGTTTTTAATGAGAAAACCGCTTAGAAGCGAACCAACGATAATTCCAACAACGGTCCCCCACCTTACTTTTGTGTCAATAACTGCGATTTTGTTTTCAACCGTTGTGGTATTCCAGTTATACCAGCCATAAATAGTGACTACAAAAAAATAGACCTGCAAAAACATATCGGCATACAGATGCACCTGGAAAAACAGGCTAAAAAGAAATACCTCGTTAACAATACCGGTGCTCCATGTTAAAATGTTAGCCCTTGATGCAAAATAAACCGAGATGAGGCCAAATAATGTTCCTATTAATTCAACATAACTAATGGGATAACCTATAACGGTAAAAGCTGTATTTGCTATTTCAAAAAAACGCATCAAAAAGCATATTTTACCGAGGTATAAAAATTTGTTGGCGATTGTACAAAGTACTTTTTAGTACCATCAATTTCAACATAGCCGTTATTAAAATATTTGGTGTTGGTAATGTTGTTTACGAAAATAGCAAATTGAAAGCCTTTGATTTCATATTGTGACCTTGCGTTTAAAATTACGTATTGATTAACCTGAGCGGTATTGGCAAAATTAATAAACGATCGGTCTTGATACCGGGCTGATAACCCTATTAAATAACTTTTCCGGCTATAATTTACTTCTTGGTTAATAATAATCGGCGGTGTTAATACGGGCGTGAATGTTTGTATTTGCTCCTTGATTTGGTTGTAATTGTACGACGAATTATTAATAAGACGAATGTTGCCATTAATTTTAAAGTTGATATTGAGTTCAGCCCCTGTTCTGTAACTGCGGTCTACTTCATTGGTAAGAGCTAAACCGTTAGGCCCTAATTGCCCGTTAAGTACAATCTCATTGTTAAAACTCATATAATAAAAATTCACATTCAGGTTAATCTTTCCTGATTGATGCCGCAGTCCCAGTTCGTGATCTACAACGTATTCTGGGTTGGTATTGGCAATAATAGCGTGGGCTTGACCATCGGCAAGTAAGTTATCATTGCTCTCAAACATGTCATTCCGTGTAGGCTCGCGGCCAGTTTTGCCGATGCTGTAATAAAGAGTGGAATGATTATTAACCTCAAAACTTAAACCTGCTTTAGGATTAATAAAGTACCAGTTCAACTTACTTAAAGGTACATCGCCATGATAATCAAATGAGGCATAACGTGCTTGGACATCCGCAAAAAACGTTAACTTACTAATAGTGTAGTCGGCCTTGGTAAAAACACTAAGTTCTTTTTTGTAGCCAGTATTTTCATATAGTTCGCCGTGTGTTTTTTCGCTCCCGATATGTCGCCTTTCATAGATATTGCCATGGATGCTAGTTGTCAAGTTAAATAAACTTTTAGAAAAAGTATAGTTACTGAATATGCCTATGAAATTTGATCGAAAGGCATAATTATACAACTCATTGGTTGATGGCAGGCCTAAAAAACTGTTCATGTTAAAATCGTAGTTACCGTTAAGGAAGATATAATAAACACTTGATTGCACAGTTGATACATTATTAAGATGCCATGAATGTTGAAGTTGTATTAAAGTCTGGGTAAAATTATCTCTTTCATTCTCGTTGGTATTTGTTCTCCTGTCCTTATCAATCAATGCTTCGGAAACTCCTAGCCAGGCCAGCTGATTTTGCTGATGACCAATTAACGCGTTTATTTTAAAAGTCGATCTGTCATAAATTAAAATACTGCTCATAAAAACCGATTGCGAGTTATTTGAAGAATTGTATTTGTATCCGTCTGAATATACTTGGGAAGCCCTTGTATAAAACGCCTTGTTGTTTTTTATCCCGGTGTTAAACTCGCCAAATACCCGGTGGCTATTGAACGATCCGTATCCCAAACCAATAGTGGTATAGGTCGAATCGTAAAGATTGGGCGAAAATAGTTGGATGCTGCCACCATAACTTGCCACGCCGTTTTTACTTGTTCCGATACCGCGTTGAACTTGGATTTTACTTAGCGAATTCATAATATCAGGATAGTTTGAAAAATAAGCACCCTGATCTTCCGGCTCATTTAGCGGAATACCATCTAAAGATATGTTTATCCTGGTTTGATCAATCCCGCGCATTCTGAAATAAGAATACCCCTGCGTACTTCCCGCATCAGAGTATACGGTAATTGAAGGCGTCTCTAAAAGTAAGTAAGAAGGTTCCTGCCCAGTTGATTTTGCTTTCAGATCTTTTCCGCTTATATTTTGAAATGTAACAGGCGTTAACTTATCAGCCTGGTATGTTACCACCACTTCCTTTATCAGATGCGTTGTATCGTATTTTAAACTAGCCTGCGCTTTAAGTTGCCCAGGAGCAAATAGCAGGATAATAAATAGAATAGCGTTTTTTAACATAACAGTTTAGGCATTTTGATTTGCATTGGCTTTCACCTGTTCAAATGTAATAGTATTTACCAGTTCGCCATTTTCAAAAACGGTGCGCAGCTCATCACCTAATTCTAAATGTTCCTGATGATTTACTGTTTTAAGTATGCCATTTATTTTCACCAGTTTTAAACGGCCGCCCTTGCTCTTTTTAAAGCTTGGGGTTATGTTACCTTGGGCATCCATCTCGGTTGGGCTTTTCTCTACAGCTATTTCACTCCCATTGATAACCGCGCTGCTGCATTTAAGGGCGAATTTCTGTGTATCACGATCAATTTTTTGTAGCAAGGCACCACCCATGCCCAATACCAGATTTTCGGCACTGATGCCGTTTGCTTTTAAAGCATTGTAAATGTTGATGATCTCGGCGTAGTTTACCCCATCGCCCTGTATTACCCTTATTTGTGGGGGCAGTACTTTGTAACCCTTGGCATTGGTGGTAAAGCCAAAAGTTTCAAACAATATCTCAAATATTTTGAGCAGCGTCATGATAGGGTCGCCGCTATCGGGGCGGATAACCAAGGTGCCTTCGCGGTTTAGAATTTCATCGCGCAACTCGCCGCCCCAGTATTCTTTACAGGCTTTAAAAATATTAAAACTATCAGATACGCAGGCAATAATACCACTAGGGAAACTGCGCAGTATGTGCTTAAAAATTTCCAGCTCGCCTTCGCGGCCTAGTAAGGTACAAATGCTATGTTCCGTTGCCGGGATGCTTAAACCGTATACCTTTTGGGCATCGTAATAGTTAATGGCCATGCCGCTGCCGGCCAGATTATCGCTGCCGCTGAAATTGATCAAATGGGCTGCACCTCCAATTTTAGCACTCTCTACACTGCTTACCCCACGAAAGCCAAAATCATTAAGCACAAAATCTACCCCTGCTTCGGCACCTTCGGTTGCTGTTTCGTTGTAAAACCGGGTAACTACTATCCTGATCTGGTTGCTTAGCGTTGCTACCGTACAGGGGTACCATACCTGCATTAACAGGGTTTCTAAAAAGTTGGTGATCCAGTAACATTCCGGGTCGGTGTTTTCGATGGTCATCAACACGTTGCTGGTTGGTACAGCAGTACCCTCAGCAACCGCCTTAATTTTTACCGGCAGATTGCCGTTGTATTTATCTAAAATGTATTGGAATTTGGTTTTGTCGAACACATCATCACGCCCAAAAACCTGCTGTAAAAAATCGTCGGCCTCGTCCAGGTCTTGTTGGGTAAATGCTGGCCCTTGCAGGTATTCTTTCAGGAAATACTGTAGTCCGAAAAAGATGGTTTCGTTAAACATCCCGCCGCGGCTTTCCAGGTAGCTGTAAATTTGTGTAGTGCCTGGGTAGTAAAATTTATGGTGAGCGTATTTGTAGGCATCAGCCAAGAGGATCAAATTTTCGCGTTTCATAGTATTAGTTTTTAAGGTATTTGGTAATTATAAACTTGAACATTTCTACATGCTCGTCACTAATGGCCTGGTTTTCGATCATTTTTGGAAGATCAGCTATCCGGAACCAATCCAAGTCAATAATATCGTCCTGCGCAGCTGGTGAGCCACTAATGTAATCACAGCCGAATAACAAGGTGATGATTTTATCGGCCTCGTTACGATAACGCCAGTCATTTATTTTGCGGGATGTTTCGTAGGTCATTTCACCAATTTCCATTTCGCCGCATTCTTCCATCAATTCACGCTTAGCTGCAGCTTCATAACATTCATCTTCAGGGTCGGCAAAGCCACCAATAAAGCGCCATTTGTTGTTGGTTGCTTTTTTACCCAGCAGTATCTCTGTGCGGTTATTTTTAAAGCAGGCTATATCAACAGTCGGGTAAACCTTGGTATATTGATTATAATAAGCATAAAGGATACCCGCCCTGAAATCATTTGAATCAAATACCTTATCGGCATATTGTTTACGTAATTCTGTAGCATTATAGTCGCCATGCTCGGGTAACTCAACTGTTTCAAACCTGCCTGTATAGCAGGGTATAAAGCTATCCCGGCTTCCAAACAAACAAAACTGCTCGGCAGTAAAAACGCTTTTTAGCAGATTATCAATACTCTCAGACCATGTTTTATCACTGGGATGATCGCTTATAGGCAGTATAATTACTTCGGGATAATCTTTCTTGATCATCTTTTCGCGGGTGTAATAATCGTAAGGGTTTTTACGGCTACCCATTATCGGACTTACACCTAACAAGATGATCAATTTAACGTGGTTTTCTTTAACCTTGCTAATTAGTTGTTTATGCCCTTCGTGTAGGTAAGGGGTTTGGAAACGGGCTATGATTACGGCTGTTTTCATAATAATTTGCGTTAATTATACGCAAATATAAATATGTGTTTTAAATACACAAATTATTTTTTCATTTATTTTTATTTTCATGGTTTAGATCTCGAAGTTGATACCTTTTTTTTGTTGCTGGAAGTATTTTTGCTCGTTAAAGCGGAAAAGATTGCCGGGGCGGCCGGCACCGTATAAGGCTTGTTTTTCGGTAGTTTCCTCTAAAAAACCAAATTTTGTTATTTTCTTTTTAAAGTTACGACGATCAATGGGCCGGTCGAGCACAGCCATATACAGTTTTTCCAGTTCTGAGAAGGGGAATCTTTCGTCCAGCAGTTCAAAGCCCACCGGTTGGTAAAGCATTTTGCTTTTCAAACGCTCATGCGCGGCGGTTAATATTTCTTGATGGTCAAAAGCCAGTTGTGGAAGTTTTTTGATGTTAAACCAGGCAACATCTGCAGCATCGGTATCGGCGTGCAGTTCAAAAGCATCTGGTTTAACCAGGCCATAATAAGTGATTGAGATTACCCGGTTACGCGGATCACGACAAGGTTTACCAAAACTGTATAGCTGCTCTAAATAATTAATATTAACCCCGGTTTCCTCTTTCAACTCTCGCTGAACGGCTTCTTCCAGTGATTCATCATCGCCAACCAAACCGCCAGGTAGGGCCCAGCTATCTTTAAAAGGTTTAATGCTGCGCTTGATCAACAGCACAGACAATCCTTCTTTGGACGTATATCCAAATACTACGGCATCAACTGCTACTTTAATATTTTGCATGGCTGGCATGCTGCAAAGTTATAAATCTGCTCAAAGCAGGCAAGTAAAGCATAATCGTATATTTTATTACAAATATTAAATATAATTTCTATCTTTGCATCTAATTCCTGATTTGTTAACCTTTTAAATATCAAGGAATCATGACAGAGCCACGCTACATATCGCCCCTTCCGCTCATTGCCCATTAGGTAGGCAAATACTGCACTTTTTATTGTAATAAGTTAAGGTTGCTTTGGCACCTACGCTAGTTATTTTGCCTGCAGAATTAATTTTATTGGGTTTTTTGAGCACTCTTTAAGGGTATATCCTTACTTAAGGACGAATGGAGATCCAATAATATTTAGGAAAACTTTAAATGGAAGTCCAATGGACATACATCAATGGCCGTGCCGTATTAAATCGGCACGCCGAAAAAGGCGGCTCGTTAAACTTGATTTTGACAAGCACTTAATTAAGCTGAGCAAAACACGGGACCAGTTATGGGCACAAAAGCAAAATTTGCCAATGGTACCGCTGGAGCATCCTTATCAACGAGGTTGGAAAAGGC
>JANXTT010000059.1 GCA_025352225.1 Mucilaginibacter sp.
GGCGTGTCAGGGCATGCAGGGTTGTTCGCTAGTGCTAATGATCTGGGCATATTGTATCAAATGATACTGAATGGAGGTACTTATGGTGGTAATCAATATTTTAAACCCGAAACCGTAACCCAATTTACCTCCAGGCAATCAGCAGTAAGCGCCAGAGGTTTTGGGTTTGACAGGTGCAACCTGGATACTGCTAAACATTACCCATCGCAACTGGCATCTCCACAAACTTATGGGCATACAGGTTATACGGGTACCTGTTTTTGGGTGGATCCGAAATATAACCTGGTTTATGTTTTTTTGTCTAACAGGGTATATCCAAATGACAGTAAAAAATTAAACCAGCTTTCTGTACGAGGCCGTATTCAGGATGTAGTTTACAAAGCTATTGAGAAGGGATTGTAAAACTATTTTGGATATAATAGGGCGTTATTTTGATTTAAAGCAGCCTAAGTGCCCAATAAAATTAGTTAAGTTATAGATTTCGATAAAATAAGTTTTATTGTTATTCAAATAAATACACAAAAAAGACATTTAAGGTTTTATAGTAACACTTGAAGTTGTAGCTTTACCCCAAAATACTTCAAAAGAAATGAATATTCACGAATACCAGGGTAAAGCTATACTAAAAAGTTTTGGTGTAAGGGTTCAGGAGGGCATTGTTGCCGATAATGTTGAACAAGCTGTTGCAGCTGCTAAAAAATTAAAGGAAGACTTTGGGTCGGACTGGGTTGTTATCAAAGCACAGATACACGCCGGTGGCCGTGGTAAAGGTGGCGGTGTTAAATTGGCTAAAAACATTGAGGATGTTAAAGAAAAAGCTGCAGCCATTTTAGGCATGCAACTGGTAACCCCGCAAACCGGGCCAGAAGGTAAACTAGTAAGTAAAATTTTAGTTGCTCAGGACGTTTATTATCCCGGTGCTACGGAGACTAAAGAATTTTATGTGAGCGTACTGCTTGACCGTGCAAAGGGCCGCAACATAGTAATGTACTCTACCGAAGGTGGTATGGATATTGAAGAAGTTGCAGAACATACACCGCACTTAATATTTAAAGAAGAAATTGACCCTAAAGTTGGTTTGCAAGCTTTTCAGGCACGTAAAATAGCTTTCAATCTGGGCCTGTCAGGCGATGCGTTTAAAGATATGGTCAAATTTGTATCTGCTTTGTATAAAGCTTACGATGCTACCGACTCGGCCATGTTTGAAATTAACCCGGTTTTAAAAACATCCGATAATAAAATTCTGGCCGTTGATGCCAAAGTAAGCCTTGATGATAACGGATTATTTCGCCACCCTGATTTTGCTGCTTTACGCGATACTGCAGAAGAGGATCCTATGGAAGTTGAGGCTAGCCACTCCAACCTTAACTATGTAAAGCTTGATGGTAATGTTGGCTGTATGGTTAACGGTGCTGGTTTAGCTATGGCAACCATGGACATTATTAAAATAGCAGGTGGCGAGCCGGCTAACTTTTTAGATGTTGGCGGTACAGCTAATGCCCAAACTGTAAAAGCTGCTTTCAATATCATTTTAAAGGATCCAAATGTTAAAGCTATCCTGATCAATATATTTGGCGGAATTGTTCGTTGCGACCGTGTTGCTCAGGGTGTTATTGATGCTTACAAAGAAATTGGCAATATCCCTGTACCCATCATTGTACGTTTGCAAGGCACTAACGCTGCCGAAGCAAAAACACTGATTGACAACTCGGGCCTAAAAGTAAAATCAGCTATTTTGTTGAAAGAGGCTGCCGATAGAGTTAAAGAAGTATTTGCCGCGTAATAATTAGAATTGTTTGGCAACTCAAAAAAATGTTGTCAAGTTTATCTGCATAAATTAAGACTAAATAAAAGGGGGACAATTGTTTCCCCTTTTATTATCCTATCGATGAAATAGTTTCTTCTACGGAAATATCGCCGTGCGATTGATCTAAAATGCACTCACCATCTTTAATAAGTAATAATTGAGGAGATTCATGATGCACTTTAAAGTTGTTAGCAATCTGCGTTGAAAGCTCCCTGTATTTGATGAGATCTAAAAAGTAAAGCGAGATATCATTTGGTAAGCTGGCCCAATCCAATTCAAATCTTCTTTTGGCCATCATGCTGATGGAGCACCTGGTTGAATGTTTAAAAATAATACTATATCCTTTTTGCTGGGCAATGTTACCCAATTGAGCAGTTGATTCTAATTGTATCCAATTCATAAAGCAAAAATATAACACCGAATTTGTTCCAGTATCATAACATTATCAAAAAAAGTTTTGTGAAAGATTTTGGTCAGAAATTTACATGCCGCTGTTTATCTGCCATGATTGGTACTGTAGGCAGGGCATAATTTGTTAGAGCAGGATGCTATTCCGCCCAAGGCAATAAATACAACTAAAACGTAAATTATTTTTTTCATGCTTAATAATGCTAATATTTAGTAAAGTTATAAAAAATTAATTATTAAAACTACTAGCCAAATTAGCCATTTTTATTGCCGTTATAGCAGCCTCCACACCTTTGTTGCCATGTACCCCACCAGCTCGGTCTATAGCTTGTTGCTGATTATCTGTAGTTAGTACACCAAAAATAACCGGTTTAGCATGTTTTATACTCACATTGCTTACCCCATTAGCTACTGCCTGGCAAATAAAATCAAAGTGCCTGGTTTCGCCCTGAATTACGCATCCGAGGCATATCACGGCATCTAAATTCAAATTTTTCAATACCAAATCAGCACCAGTAGTTAACTCAAAGCTCCCCGGTACAGGGTATGTAAAGATATTATCAGGTAAGGTGCCATTATCAATTAAGCATTGATACGCTCCTATATATAAAGCATTAGTTATTTCTGTATTCCATTCTGCAACCACTATTCCAAACCGATAATTTGCCGCCGATGGTATTTCTGTACCTGAAAAATCAGAAAGGTTTTTTAATTGAGTGGCCATTGTTGGGTAATAACGTATTAAATTATTTGTTGTAAAATTGGTATTATGTTACAACGTTGGGCGGTTAGTTATAGTTGCAAAAATTTAAAAACAAGCTAATTAAACCCAATAATTAATATAGCAACTTATTAACACACTAATTAATAAGTCAATAATTATTTACTGTTTAGCTTTTGCACGTGCAATGTATTCGTCAATTGTTTGCGACTCGTTGCTCAACGGGTAATCAGTTTTTATTTTTTGATAGGTGTCAAGGGCACTTTTATAGTCGCCTTTTGCTTCGGATACTAATGCTAATTTTTTAAGGTACAAAGGGGTTAAAAACTCGTCTTTTGCTTTATCTGCAGCTTTTTGAAAGTAAGTTTCGGCTTTATCATATTCTTTTAATTCAACATAGGCGTCAGCGGTGCTACCTAAGGCTTCAGTTGAAACAACGCTTTCGTCTCCTCGGTAATTTGTTAAATTATCTACAGCTTTTCTATATTCGCCCTTGTTTAAATAAGCTGTTCCGAGGTAAAAATAGGCAAGGTTAGCCGCCTTGGTATTGCTGTATTTAACAATGATATCTTTAAATCCCGGGTACCCGGCATCACCATTGATGGCTTTATCCCAATCTTTTTTTGCCCAAAAATCTTGCGCAACGTGCATTTGGTTATTGGCTTCAATTTCGCGGGGGGCGAGATAAAATTTTTGGTATGCAAAATATAAAAGTACAAGCGCAATTATGGCCCCACTAATAAAAACAAGGCTTTTTTGATTGTCTTTAACAAACTTGCCTGTATTCCCAAAATCTTTTATTGTTTCTGGAGTTGTTGTATTTGCTTGGATATTTGACATTTTTGGTCTAAAATTAAGAGTGCAAAAATACGGTTTTTGTAATTTCTGGCAATAGCTATTTTCTTTTTAATATTTAACTGTTTTTTTAACCTTCGAAACAGGCATAAATATTAACTTTGAAAATCAGATTCGGATGTATTTACAGCAACTTAATTTACTTAATTTTAAAAACTATACCGAGGCCGAATTAATATTTGTGTCGGGGGTAAATATATTTGCAGGGGATAACGGAGCCGGCAAAACCAATTTAATGGATGCAATTTATTATCTGTCGTTATGCAAAAGCTATTTTAATCCAATAGATAGTCAGCAGATTAAACAAGGGGCTGATTTTTTTATGATCAATGGCATCTTTGAAAAAGATAATAACAAGGAAGTAATTGCATGCGGATTAAAGCGAAACCAAAAAAAACAATTTAAACGTAACAAAAAGGAATACCAGCGTTTGGCTGATCATATTGGCCTCTTTCCAAGTGTAATGATTTCGCCTTACGATATCAGCATCATTATAGAAGGCAGCGAAGAGCGAAGAAAATTTATTGATAACGTTATATCGCAAACAGATAGCCGTTATTTGGATGAGTTAATTACTTACAACAAAACATTAATTAATCGGAACGCGCTTTTAAAGCTTATTGCAGATACTGGAAGATATGACCCGCATTTGATGGAGGTTTATAATGAGCAATTGGTTGTTTCGGGGAATATAATATTCCAAAAACGTAAAACCTTTATGGAAGTTTTTACTGATATTTTTAATCGTCATTACAGTTTTATAAGTAACGATGCAGAGCAGGTAGAATTGGTTTACGAATCACAATTATTTTCGGATGATTATGCATTATTGCTGAATAAATCACTCGAAAAGGATAGGATTTTAGAACGCACTACGTATGGAATACACAAGGACGACCTTGAATTCACGATTCATAGCATGTCTTTAAAGAAATTTGGTTCTCAAGGGCAGCAAAAATCGTTCTTAATTGCATTAAAGCTTGCGCAATATACTTTTCTTCAAAATCAAAAAGGTTATAAACCTTTACTGTTATTAGACGATATTTTTGATAAACTTGACGAAAACAGAACCCGTAAACTCATGCAAATGGTATCTGATAACGATTTTGGGCAGGTTTTTATTACAGATACAAATATTGATCGTGTAAGACAGGTTTTTAACGGACTGAATGTGGATACTTGTATATTTAAGGTAGAGAAGGGAACTGTATATGCGTAGAACCAATGATAAATCGATTAAAGAGGCAATTGAACAGATGCTCAATGTCTATAAAATAAAACGAAAATTTGATGAAACTTCAATAGTAGCTACCTGGCCTGAATTAATGGGCAAATCAGTTGCTAATCGCACAAAGCAGATATATATTCATGATAAAAAATTATTTCTACGAATTGAATCTTCGGTAATAAAGAATGAAATATCTATTATGAATGCTCAAATCATTGAAAAAATAAATGAAAAAGCAGGAAGTGAATTGATTACCGCAATTATTTTCCTTTAATCATACGAGCCCTGGATGGCAATATATTAAGCACAGCAGAATATATGATTATAAAAATACCGGGTAACAAAAATACAAATTGCACTTCCGGATGAAAATGAAAAGTGTAAATAGAGAAAATGACTAATGCAATAGCAGATAGCAGGTATAAAAATAATTTTTGAACCGTTTTCATTGTACTATACTGTTAATCAATATGATTTCTAACTAAGATAAATCAAATATAATCATCTTTAATCAGAAATCATATAGTCAGTATTAACTAGTATTTTAAAATTTTTCGAAGGCGGAAAAGAAAAAGCTACCTTCTATTTGTGCATTTTCATCAGAATCAGAACCGTGAACAGCATTTGCTTCTATTGATTTTGCAAAAAGGTTTCTGATAGTACCCATGTCTGCTTTTGAAGGATCAGTTGCACCTATTAATTTTCTAAAATCTTCAACGGCATTATCCTTTTCTAAAATTGCAGCCACTATAGGCCCCGACGACATAAAAGCAACAAGATTTTTGTAAAAAGGACGTTCGCTATGCACAGCATAAAATTGACCGGCTTTATCAGTACTTAGTGAAGTGTATTTTAAAGCAATAATTTTAAAACCGTTTTTAGTGATCTTATCTAAAATAGCTCCGATGTGGCCAGCGGCAACGGCATCGGGTTTAATCATGGTAAAGGTTTTGTTTGTTTCCATTGTTAAATATTGAAATTGTGCAAAATTAGGCTTTTAATGCTGAAACGTAAAGTTATTACTATAAAAATGTGGTTTTGTATTTCATTTATTTAATTAGCTTTGCGTTTCTTTTTTTAGAATAAATGTTAGACATTGCATCGCTGAAAGAATTATTAGCCAAGCCTAAACGAATAGTTATTACAACTCATCATAAGCCCGATGGCGATGCTATGGGTTCGTCGTTGGGTTTGTATAATTATTTAATTCAAAAAGGGCATCATGCTAAAGTTATAACCCCTACAGATTATCCGCATTTTTTTGATTGGATGCCAGGGAATGAAGATGTGATAATTTATACTGAACAAACAGCCATAGCAACTGCGATTATTGAACAGGCTGAAATTATTTTCTGCCTTGATTTTAATACATTGAACCGTATTAATGAAATGGGCGAAGTGGTGAGGCAGGCTGGAGCCTATAAAATAATGATTGACCATCATTTGGAGCCCGAAGATTTTGACGATTGGCGATTATGGAACATCAATGCATGCGCATCGGCACAATTGGTTTTTGAATTTATTGTGGATGTTATACAGGAGAAGAACCTGATTAATAAAAATGTAGCATCATGCTTATATACAGGCATCATGACTGATTCTGGTTCATTCAGGTTTCCATTAACCACATCTACCGTGCATCGTATTGCAGCTCAATTAATTGATGCAGGTGCCGAGAACTCGCGAATACATCAATTGGTTTATGATAACTCATCTGAAGATCGGTTAAGGTTTTTAGGACATTGCTTAAGTCAAAAGCTAGAAGTGTTGTATGATTATCATACTGCCATAATCAATGTTACGCAAAATGAATTAGATAAATTCGGAATAATTACTGGTGATACGGAAGGGGTTGTTAATTTTGCCTTATCCATCACAGGAATTAAACTAGCAGCGTTTATTATAGAACGGAATGATAAAGTGAAACTTTCATTAAGATCGAAAGGCGATTTCCCAGCGAATGAAATCTGTAAGAAATATTTTAATGGAGGTGGGCATCGAAATGCTGCTGGCGGGCATTCAAATGACACACTAGACAACGTAATTCAACAATTCAAAACAATTTTACCAGAATATAAAAAACTATTAATACAATAAACCAAAATGAAAAGAAATTTGATGTTTTTAGCGGTGGCCGCGGTAGGTTTCGCAAGTTGCAAAAGTGGATTTAAACAAGGCGAAGCAGGGATGCAATACAGAATTGTGGAGCATAAAGGGGGAGCAACCATTCAACAAGGAGATTTTGTTAGCCTGCAGGGCATTATCAAAACCGAAGGAGATTCTGTATTATCTAGCACCTATGAGATGGGGCATCCATCTGGTTTAGTAGTACCCAAACCCCAGTTCAAAGGAGATCTGATATCTGCATTGCTATTGTTAAGTGAAGGTGATAGTGCCGTTGTGAAACTTAATATTGATAGCATGATGAAAAAATCGCCTGGGCAACCAAGGCCAACGTTTAAAGGTAAAACTTTTGTATATACATTAAGAATTGAAAAAGTAATATCTAAAGGAAAGCTTAGCGATCAGGTTTTTCAGGGTCGTGTTCAGGAATATTTTAAGGGTATGAGTGCTAAGGCTAAGGCAGATGAGCCTGTTAAAATAAAAAAGTATATTGATGATAATAAATTAAATTTAACTAAAACTGCATCGGGCTTAAATTATGTAATTACTAAACCTGGAACTGGCGAAAAACCAAACGTTGGGGATACTGTAGAAGTAAATTATACTGGTAAATTTCTTAATGGAAAAGTTTTTGATACAAGTGTAAAAGAAGAAGCTCAAAAATCAAAAACATACCAGGCCATGCGCCCATATAAACCAGCGCGCATACCTGTAGGAGTAAAAGCTGTAATACCAGGTTGGGACGAAGGATTATTATTGTTAACAAAAGGCTCAAAAGCTACATTTGTTATTCCTTCAATACTAGGTTATGGAGAACAAGGCGGCGGTCAGGTTATTCCTCCGTTTAGCCCATTGGTGTTTGATATCGAAATAGTAAATATTATTCATCCAAACCCTAATGCACCAAAGCCGGTTGCGCCATCTATGATGCAAGCACAACCTCAAACCCGAAAATAGTAAATTGATAAATTACAGAGCCTTTTCCGTATTGGAGAAGGCTTTTTATTTGAATAGACATGAATATTAAATATGTTTTTTTGCTTTTAACATGCCTTATGTTTTTAAATTTGGCAAAAGCTCAACAAGTAACATTTCAGCGTACTGCTAAGGGAACTATGTACCATATTTTTGAAAAAGGTTCTGGTGATAAAATAAAGGTAACAGATGTTATTACTTTTCAGGCGGTACAAAAAACAGAAAAGGATTCTATTCTTTTTAGTACTTATGTTACTGGAAACGCTGTAAAGATACAAGTGCAGCCTTCCCAAAATATTGGCGACCTTATGGACGTTTTCCCCCTAATGTCGGTAAAAGACAGTGCTATAGTTAAAGTGCCTATAGATTCAATATTTAAAGGCCACGAAGCGCAGCGGCCGCCATTTTTAGTTAAAGGAACTAACCTGGTTTTTTTACTGAAAATTGACCGGGTGCAATCGCTAAATGACGCTATGGCTGAAAAAAAGGCCATGGAAGCTACTATGAACGCCGCGAAACTAAAGATGAAAGCTGAAGAGCCTATTGCTATGGAAAAATATATAACTGATAGAAAATTATTAGTTAAAACCACACTCTCTGGTTTAAAATATATTGTTACATCGCCTTCATTAAAACGTAAACCTTTAAAAGGTGATACGTTGATGGTGAATTATATTGGCCATACGCTTGATGGTAAAGTTTTTGATTCGAGTGTTGAGTCTGCTGCCAAGGCAGCAGGTTTGCAGCAACCAGGGCGTACTTATGAGCCTATTAAGGTTGTTGTAGGTGCAGGTCAGGTAATTAAAGGATGGGATGAGGGTTTGTTATTACTTAACGAAGGTTCAAAGGCTACCTTTATTATTCCGTCAAGTCTGGGTTATGGAGCTGAGGGAGCCGGAAAAGACATTAAACCTTATAGTACACTTGTTTTTGATTTGGAATTGGTTAAAATCAAACCTGCTTTTCACGCTACTTTGAAAAAGGTTGCGAAAAAATCCGGAAAGAAAACGATTCATAAAAAAACATCATCTACAAAAAAAGCATCTTAAAAAATGCCTCCTGTAATAACAGGAGGCATTTTTTTATTAGTTTTGCGGCATGGTGTTAACCGATACACATACACATATATATTACGAAACCGATACCAATAAACGAGCCGAACTTATACAACGGTGTTTGAATAAGGGTATTAGCAGGTTGTTTTTGCCAAATGTTGATACTGCCTCCATCCCCCAGGTTTTCTCGCTAACAGAAAGCTATCCTCAATATTGTTTTCCAATGCTTGGCTTACATCCATGCGAGGTTAAGGTTAACTGGGAAAACGAGTTTAGCCTAATAGCCAATGCTTACCCTACACATAAAATAGTTGCTATTGGCGAAATTGGAATTGACCTTTATTGGGATAAAAGCTTATTGAAACAACAACAACAAGCTTTTCATAAACAAATTAAATGGGCTATAGCATTAGATTTGCCCATTGTTATCCATTGCAGAGATGCTTTTGATGAAGTATACGAAATTTTGTTAGCGGAATCCAATGAAAAACTTCGCGGTATATTTCATTGTTTTACAGGAACATTTGAACAAGCGGAAAAAATAATAGCATTAGGGTTTTATCTGGGCATAGGCGGGGTGGTTACTTATAAAAATTCGGGGCTTGATAAAATTGTGCAACAAATTGACCTGAAAAATATAGTTTTAGAAACAGATTCTCCTTATCTTACTCCCGTTCCTTATCGGGGTAAACCTAATGAGAGCTCGTACCTGAGTTACATTGCTCAAAAAATTGCAGATTTGCACCAGTTGGATATAGAAATTGTGGCATCAATAACTACCGAAAATTCAAAAAATATTTTTGGAGTTTAATGGTGTTTGATAAATAAATTAAGAAATAAATAATACCCCATGACTAAGATATTGATCATCTATACTGGCGGAACCATTGGTATGATGACGGATCCTAAAACTAAAGCGCTCAAACCCATAAACTTTGAGCAGATCATGGATAACGTGCCGGAGTTGGAACGTTTAAACTGTCAGATAGAGGTCCGTTCGTTTGATCAGATCATTGACTCATCAAATATGAGCCCCGAAATTTGGAGCGAACTTGCAGGTATTATTGAAAAATATTATGATGATGTTGATGGTTTTGTAGTATTACATGGATCAGATACTATGGCATTTACGGCTTCGGCCATTAGTTTTATGTTGGAGAATCTGGCAAAACCAGTAATATTTACCGGCTCGCAATTGCCAATTAGTGCTATCAGGACTGATGCTAAAGAAAACCTGATGACTGCCATTGAAATTACCTCATCCAGAAAAGAAGGCCGGGCACTGGTTCCGGAAGTAGGTATATATTTCGATTATAAATTATTTAGGGGAAATCGATCTTTTAAATATAACTCGTCAAAGTTCGAGGCCTTCAGATCTCCCAATTATCCGGTATTGGTAGAGTCGGGTGTACATCTTCGTTTTAGCGAAAACTATATCAGAAAGCCTGTGGAAGGTGTATTTAAGGTGCACAAAAATTTGGTTAATGATGTTGCCGTATTAAAACTTTACCCAGGTATTGGGCCCAAAGTAGTCGAAACCATTTTAAATGCGGATGTAAGGGGAGTGGTAATGGAAACATTTGGTGCCGGTAATACCACAACCGATACCTGGTTTATAGATATGCTTAAAAACGCTATTAACAGTGGCAAGGTTATACTTGATATTTCGCAATGTAAAGTTGGTACCGTTGAACTGGGTCGTTATGAAACCAGTAAACAGTTGAAAGACATGGGCGTTGCAAATGGTTATGATATGACCTACGAAGCCGCGATAACCAAAATGATGTTCTTATTAGGGCAGGAAACCGACCCTCAAAAGGTAGCCCGGTTACTTGAGCAAGATTTACGGGGTGAACTTACCTGGTATTAATTTAACACCAGATAAGTTATTTACTATCTATTGATCACTGGGTTGTTGTATTCCCGGGTTATTATCTTTTTCCTGATCTTTTTTAAACTCAAGTTTTCCAAACCTATAGCTCAGGTTTATTCCAAACGAGCGGAAAGGTACCTGCCTTAAACTGTATTGACTACTATATATAGGGCCTGTTTGTATAATAGTTGATGATTGATTAATATACTCGTTAAAAGGAACGGTTGTGGTAAAGCCCAAACTGGCTTTCTTATTAAAAAATTGCTTACGGAAAGCGAAGTTATAAGCAACAAAAGATGAATTAGTTCCTTGCAAACCAACCCTCGGGCTATTATAATTAACAAATGCCTCAGCTGTTAAATCGTTTTTAAATTGATAAGTAGCATTAAAGTTTAAATGATATTGATAACCACTAACAAAACTGGGGGTATTAGGTAAATTATCCATAATGCGCCTTTGCGCTGCCATCATATTTGGCCTTATTGTAAAACTTTTGGTAATGGGGATAGAGGCTGAAATATTTATACCGGAGGTTACTTCGGCACCTACGTTACTGCGTGTTGTGACGTTAACGTTGTTATAAGTGGCGCCTAGCTCAGTATAAGATGAATAGGTTGTTGTGACTTGTTTAACGTCAAATCCATTATGGCGAAAAAAAGTGGTAATGTTAAGATTTGTACCATTTTTGAATGATCCGTTATACCCAAGCTCAAAATTATTGCCTATTTCGGGGTGCAGGTTTGGATTGCCAAAAGAAAGATTATAAGGGTCGCTCGAATTAATAAACGGATTAAGGTCGCCAAAATCAGGCCGTTCAATCCGCTTGCTATAAGCTACTTTAACACTTTGTGTTTTACTTATTTTATGCTGTATAACAAACGAAGGAGATAGGAAATTATAATCTGGTATACCGGCATTCTTTGCATCAACTGTTGTTAAGGTATACTCATCTCTCAAACCCGTTTTAATATCAAAAAAATTAAATAGTGAAAACGAGGCGGACAGGTAGTATGAATATACACTGCGCCCATAGGTAAAGTTATTGGACTGTTGTGGATCAAAGATATATTGGTTAGTAGAAGCATTATACTTGTTTACGTTAGATACGCTATTGATATCGTCATAATATAATTTGGCACCTGTTTCCAGCAAAAAATTTTCGGTTATGGGATGCGCATAATCAATGCCTATTTCCGTTTCGTGATCGTGGCCGGGGTTATCTCCGGTTGAACCTGATGATTGTTTACTCTGGTTGATATAATCCTGTTGTTGGTAGTAATTGCCTATGTTTTTGTTAAAGCCTGAATTATATTGTATACTAAGTTCCTGACCCTCTTTTTTAAATGTTTTTTTATACTCCGCGTTTATATCAATAGCGTTTTCGCCAAATTGGCTATTGGAGTTCCTTACGGAAAACAAGTCAGAAAAGGGTGCAGTAACACCTTTTATTTGTTGATCCTCCTGGTTAGTAACACCTTCATTATAATTAGAAAAATGATGGTACCGGATGCCTGCCGTTATGTTATCTTTTTTAGTAATGTTCCAATCAAAGCCGATGCCAGATTGATAACCATCTCGTTCTGTATATCCATAGCCATTTTGAAACTGGTTTGCAGTTGTATCTTTATAGATATTTGTACGGTTACGTGTATTCAGTGTTTTTGACCGTAATGTTTTGTTGCCACTAAAAAAAGCATTTACTCCAAAGTTACTGCCGCGTGCGTTTAAATTAAGCGAACCATTCTCTAAGCGTGTTCCGGCTGATAGATTGATACTGCCATTATAACCCTGTACTTTGTTATCCTTTAAAATAATATTAATTATCCCCCCTGTTCCGGAGGCATCATATTTTGCACCCGGACTTGTAATTACTTCTATGCTTTTAATTTGACTTGCTGGAATAGATTGAAGCGCATCGGCCAGACTTGCTCCAAATATGCTGGAAGGTTTACCGTTAATCAGAAATTTTACACTCGGGTTCCCTAATAACTCTACCTTGCCATCAATATCCACAGTTACCATTGGTACCTTTTTTAATATATCAGTTGCAACCCCACCCTGTGATGTTATATCATTGGCCACATTATAAACTAATTTGTCAATTTTATTTTCAATGGTATTGGCTTGCGCGGTTATATTAACACCTTTAAGTTGTTTTTGCGCAGAGATAATAGCAATGGTGCCTAAAGAAATGCTTGATTTTGTATTACTGATTATAACATGATCAATTTTGTAATGTTGGTAGCCTAAAAAATCAACATCAACCTGATATTCGCCCTCAGGTAAGTTTTTGATCGTAAAGTTTCCTTTGGTATCAGACGTTGTACCGTTTAACGGGCTCTTATTTCCCTGTTTATAAATTGCGATAGTAGCATACTCAACAGCCGCCTTTGTGGTAGCATCTGTTATTTTTCCGCTGATTTTACCTTTTGTGCTACCTGTATTGGGTTGGGCTTTGGCAAAAAGTCCCGAAAAAATAATTGTTAAAAATAATAGTGTATATTTCATGAATCCATGTTTGTTATGCTTGCAAAAGTCTAAAAACAATTTGTAGTAAATTTGGATTTTAGCAATAATAGATGGGTATAAATGGTAACTTTATAGTTACTAATTATAGTTTAGAGTTAATGAGTTTACTTTTAATAGAGCTTTATCTTATTTGAATGGATAGTATAAACATCAAAGAGCTGGCGCAGAAGCTTAATCTATCAAAATCAACTATTTCCAGAGCTTTTCGTGATCATAATGATATCAGCAGTAAAACTAAAGAACGAATACTGGCATTTGCAAAAGAACTGAATTATCAGCCCAATCATCATGCGAGTAATTTAAGGGCGCAAAAAAGTAAAAATATCGCTGTAATAGTACCTGAGATTACTAATAATTTTTTTTCGCAGGCTATAGATGGTATTGAAAAAGTGGCCAGTGAAAAGGGGTATCATGTACTGATTTATTTAACTTCTGATTGCTTTGAAAAGGAGGTTTCGTATGTGAATGACTTGTATAACGGACGGGCAGATGGTATTATCATGTCGGTTTCGGGCGACGCTACTGACCAAACCTATCTAAATAAACTGCGGGAAAAGAAAATGCCGCTCGTTTTTTTTGACAGGGGTTACGATACAGTCCCAACAGCTAAAGTTACAACAAACGATTATGAGATCAGCTTTGAGGCTACTACACATTTGATTAAATCTGGATGCAGAAATATCATTTATCTTATGGTAAACGAAAACCTTTCTATATTCAAAAATAGGTTTCAAGGTTATATTGATGCTTTAAAAAAGTTTAATATAAATTATAATGACGAGATGCTGGTTTACTGCGGGCATAATTTTGACGAAAACTATACAGCAATAAACAAGGCTTTTGTAAAGCTCCGGCCCGACGGTGTATTTGCTTCTGTTGAACGTTTGGCATTTGCAACTTATTATATTTGTAATGACCTTAAGCTATCAATTCCAAAACAAGTTAAGGTTATTAGCTTTTCCAGTCTTGAAATTGCTCCCTTATTAAACCCGCCGTTAACTACCATTACGCAACCAGCATTTGAAATGGGTGTACAAGCCGCTACTTTATTGTTTAAGAAGCTCTTAAAAAAAACTGACAATCCGGATGAGCAAATTATGCTAAATTCAAAAATTATTATACGGAGTTCAACCACGGGTTAGGCTCTTAAATTGTTTTTATAAATGAAAAAATACATTAAACCAGATGAGTGGAATATCATAGAAGAAGGTTTTGACCCTCATCTTAACAAGGTATCCGAGAGTATATTTAGCCTTGGTAACGGGCACATGGGTCAGCGCGCTAATTTTGAAGAGGCTTATACAGGTGATAGCTTGCAAGGCAATTACTTAGCGGGCATATACTATCCGGATAAAACCAGGGTAGGTTGGTGGAAAAATGGTTATCCAGAATATTTTGCAAAAGTTTTAAATGCTGCTAACTGGATAGGTATTGATATTGTTATAGATCAGATTCAGCTTGATTTAAATAAATGTAAAGTGAGCCAGTTTAAGCGGGTTCTTAACATGCAACAAGGCTATCTGGAACGCTCTTTTGTGGCCGAACTTGCCGATGGAAAGCTAATAAAAGTTTTGGCTAAACGCTTTTGCAGTATAGTTGACGAAGAAGCGGGAGCCATAAGTTATGCCATTACCCCGTTAAATTTTAACGGCGTAATTACCATAACCCCTTTTATTGATGGCGATGTATCAAACCAGGATGCCAACTATGACGAAAAGTTTTGGAATCATATTTATCATGAAGCAGATAATCAGGATTGCTATCTGATACTTGAAACCAAGAAAACTGCTTTTCAGGTTTGTACCGGAAGCCGGTATCAAATCCATCAAAATGGGAAACCCTTAAACCCTGATTCAAAAGCCGTTTTAAAAGAAAAATACGCTGCCACTACGTGTGCTATTAAAGTCAATCAGGATGTAGAAACTGTAATTTATAAATACGCGGCTAATGTTTCCTCAGAAAATTATCCAGCTGGCAATCTTTTATCTACATGCAAAAAAGTAATTAATCATGTTTCAGCAAAAGGCTTTGATGTATTATTGTTAGAACAAGCTACCGCGTGGCTCGAAAAATGGAAAGAAAGCGATATTGTGATAACCGGCGATATCGAAGCGCAACAAGGAATACGGTTTAATATTTTTCAGCTTAGTCAAACTTACAGCGGTAAAGATGCCAGGCTTAACATAGGGCCAAAAGGTTTTACCGGCGAAAAATATGGAGGTTCAACCTATTGGGACACAGAAGCTTATTGTGTGCCCTTTTACCTGGCTACATCCCCGCCAAATGTTACCCGCAATTTACTTATTTACCGATATAAACAATTAGGAAAAGCCATTGAGAACGCGGCTAAGCTAGGTTTTAGTAAGGGTGCCGCCTTGTACCCAATGGTTACCATGAATGGCGAGGAATGCCATAATGAATGGGAGATTACTTTTGAAGAAATACACCGGAATGGGGCAATAGCTTATGCTATTTTTAACTATATACGTTATACCGGCGATAAGAATTATTTAAATGATTATGGTTTGGAAGTATTGATTGGTATTGCCCGTTTCTGGAGACAGCGGGTTAACTGGAGCAATGCTAAAGCCCAATTTGTAATGTTAGGTATAACCGGGCCAAATGAATATGAAAACAATGTTAATAACAACTGGTACACCAATACATTGGCTACGTGGTGCATGGAATACACGTTAGAAGCTATTGAATACGTTAAAGTGAACGCATATGAAAAATATGAATTACTGGTTAAGGCAATAGGTTTTGATGATGCTGAAGAAACCGCCGGATGGAAACATATCATCAGCAATATGTATTATCCGGAAGATAAAGAGAAGGGGATATACTTGCAGCAGGATGGTTTTTTGGATAAAGAAATTATCCATGTGAAAGACCTTGATCTGCAACAAAGGCCCCTAAATCAAAAATGGAGTTGGGATAGGATATTACGGTCGTGCTTTATCAAGCAAGCCGACGTGTTACAGGGGTTTTATTTTTTTAAGGATAAATATGATGTGGAAACCCTGAGGAGGAATTATAATTTTTACGAACCATTGACTGTACACGAGAGTTCTTTGTCTCCGTGTATACATGCTATATTAGCATCAAGGCTGGGTTTAAATGAAGACGCTTATAACTTTTACCTGCGCACGTCGAGGCTTGATCTGGATGATTATAATAACGATACCGAGGATGGTTTACACATTACATCAATGGCAGGTACCTGGATGAGTGTAGTAGAAGGTTTTGCCGGTATGCATGTTAAAGATGACTTGTTAAAGTTTACCCCGTTTTTACCGGTACATTGGCAATCGTATTCTTTTAATATAGGTTATCGTGGCAGTTCTATTAATGTTAAAATTACAACAGAAGGGATGTACGTAACTAATAGCTCGCAAAATGAAATTTCTGTAGCCGTATTTGATAAACGTTATTTAGTTAAAGCCGGAGGCGTTGTTTATTGTAACCTGTAAAAAAAAATAGCTCGGCGATCCGACTTAGGCCATATATCACTCCCGGCCTTTAAACAACAAAAAACTTGCAAAGGTAAACTTGCAAGTTTTTTTGTGGTTCATCAAACGGTAGTTAAAGATTGTTTGTTATAGAAGTTTAGATTTTAGGCTGTTGCCAAAGCGATAGCTTAAAGTAATTTCCTGCGTAGTGTTATTTATACCACCGAGTGCATAAGTGCCTGTACTAAACTGATAGCTATAGCCAAATTGAATATTGTTGTTAATATACAATGAAAATATACCAGCAACTGAGTTGTTCGTACGATAATTAACGCCTAAACCAACTACATCTTTAACAAACAGAGTGGTTGAGATGTCAGCCTGTGCGGGTAAATTACTGCCAGAGTAAGCTACCAACACAGCAGGTTTTATTTTGAAATCTGGCCCTAATGATTTCAGATAAGCACCTGTCAGGTAATAAGTATTCATGTAATAATTATTTTCTTTAGCACTTTTCCCAATGTTTTTTAATGTTAAACGAGGTAAAGAAACACCAACATAATAATTGCTTCCATACAGCATAACGCCTAATCCCAGGTTAGCAACGGTTTGGTTAACGTCACTAGTGTTGAATTGGGGATCTTGCGGATCTAAAGAAGAGTAGTTTACTTTGTAGTTTCTAAACCCAGCATTAATAGAAGTTGAAAGATAATCGGTAGCGGATAGCTGTATTTTTTTAGCAAAAAAGGCATTAATTTCTGTTAAGTTTTCGGCTCCAAATTTATCATTTAAGGCAATTAAACCAGCAGTACTATTAAGTGCTGGAATAGGAATGCTGCCGTTAAATAAAAAGGTAGATGGAGCACCGTTAATACCTATCCATTGTTTGCGGCCCACAACATTAACATTTGCAGCATTGTCTAATGTTGAATAAGCCGGATTAACGGGTGTTAGGTTATTCATGTACTGTGTAAAAGTGAATGGTTGTTGAGCCATAGCTTTATTATTCCATATCTGTAATGCCACAACAAACAGCAATAGTTTAAGTATATTTTTTTTCATCGTCGTACTTGGATTTTCTTATTGTATATATTTAGCAACCTTATAAAGCTATCATTTGCGAACAGATTTCATCGTTCGTGATCGCACATGATAGCTTATTGCTTTTTTACTTCTTTATTAATATTTTAAAACAAAGTAACCTGTTAGTTTAGTTTTACTGCTACCAATGTTATAATCTATCAGGTAATAATAAGTGCCTGCAGGCAGATAACCACCACCTGAACTTGATTTCCCTGTAAATACATTGTCTTTGTTGTTGTAATTAGCAGTTTCAAAAACTTTTGCACCATTACGGTTAATAATTACAACATGGTTAGTTGGATAATCTTGTAATCCCTCTAATAACAGGAAATCGTTAACGCCATCTCCATTGGGTGATAAAGCCTGATGAACGCTAATTGGAGAGCCTGAAGGATCAATTACCTGAATATATACAACAACATCCGGTGCAGCACCATAACTGCTGTTACCGGCTTGTTTAAGCGTAACGGATGTAATGCCAATATGTACTGGTTGTAAGGTTTGGCCAATAACCTTTACTATTGTTGAGTCGGCAGAAACAATTTGCACGGGTAAACCTGTAGGTTGCAGCACTCCTCCCGGAAGCGTAGTGGTACTAAATGTTTGCGCGTTAACAGCATAATTAGGGTTTCCTTTTATTAATACAGGCATAACCGGAACCCGGGTTGCTTGTGTTATTGGGTCAACTTGAAGAATTTGTTGCGGGCCGGCTGACACAAGGAGTGGTTGGGTTAAGCTGGTGGGACCCGAATTTACGTAGTTACCAGAAGTAGTGCTTAAGGAAGCTGTTATATTTACTGTTCCGACCCCTACTATATGAACCATTCCATTAACAATAGTTGCAATTGTTGGATCACTGGTAGTGTATACTACCGGGTCGCCACCAGAACGTGCGAGTGGATCAAAATCAAGATCACCTAAATGTTTAGGGCCGGAAAAGGGAGCAAAAACCAACACCTGTGGCGCAGGTACAATTGTGTAAGTGCCGGTACCATAAGTAAAATTATATAACGATGATGCTGCACCACCTACGGTTACTGTATAAGTGCCGGGAGGGGTTTTTGTAGTTGTACCATTTATAATTGCACTGCTGGCATATACCGGTTGAGCCGAAAACTTTGTACTATCATCTACCGCGGCACCTGAGCCAAATATTGACGTAAAGCCAGTATAGGTTACCGGATAGGGGATAGGCATTTCCTTACCATAATTTAATGTAATGTTTTTAGGTGTAATAGTTAAATTTGCCGTTGTTACTGTTAAGGTAGTATTTGCTGTAGCCGGAAGGTTATTAGCGTCGCCCGCCTGTGTAGCTGTTATAACAGCTGTACCGGGCAATAAAACATGTACCTGAGTACCAGGGCTAGCTGCAACGCCACCACTAACCGTAGTAGCAACAGTACTAGTAGGAATAGTGAAAGTAACAGGCAAACCTGCAGATGAAGTTGCACCGCCTGGGCTAAAATCAGCCGTTCCGTAGGGCACGGAGAAAGTAGTTGGAAATGCAAACCCATTTACCACAGACCAGTTTTGATATACGGTTGCCGGGGCAGGATAAAGAGATCCGGCTGGAACTGGTTGGGATGCGCTAATGGTAGTAAACCCATTAGATTTTAATCGTACCAGGCCTGTAACAGGATTAATATCGGCAACATTTGTATTGCTACTGGTGTATACAATTGGATATAATGCGGTTGGAATTGTACTTGTTACACCTGGGTTTTGATCTGATCCACTAAATGTTACTGTTTTATAAGCCGTTGTTGGGGCTGTTAATGTAGGGAAAGTAAGCAATGGCTGTATAACAGTTAGCACTTGCGACAATGTAAGCTGGCCTGCCACTGGCGCGCCTGAATTGTTAACTTGAAGTTGCGTTGCTGTAATAGTAGTTGTACCAGCACCTACAAAGTGTATATTGCCGTTAACAATAGTTGCAACGCTTGGATTACTACTGGTAAAAATTACAGGAGATACCGCTGTACTTAAGGTAGGCGCTGCTGCCGCCCCGCTGCTGTTTACAGTTGATGCAACTGTAAAACCTAAGTCGGTAGTTTGGAAGGCCTTGCTGCCCAATGCTGTTAATATTTTATTTACAATAAAACCAAATGATAATAGTGGTGAGGTAACTGTTATGGGCTGGCTAACATCTGGCGGCAGAATCCCGCTGCCTGTAGCTCCACCACCTTGTGATGCTGTTATAACAGTTGTACCTAACCCGATAAAGTGGATGTTGCCGTTAACAATAGTTGCTACGGTTGGATCGCTGCTTGTATATGTAATAGGTACTGCCGTAACGCCATCGGCTAACACCCCTACAGAACTTGAAGCACCTGGTGCCAGGTCGTTAGTATTGAAAGGTACGGAACCTAATGGATTGAATGTTAAAATAGTTGGTATAACGGTTATAGGCTGGCTAACATCCGGAGGAAGTGTTGCCGTACCCGCTACACCGCCCCCTTGCGAAGCTGTAATAATAGCAGTACCTAAACCAATTGTTCGTATACTAGGTGTAGCTACACCATTAATAATATTAATAACAATTTTTGCTATTGTAGGGTCGCTTGTAGTTAATACAACAGGCGCGGCACTTGTAGTGTTTATAATCGGAATAATATCAGCAGCATTGCTAAGTGGTTTATTTCCTAGAGGTGCAAATGTCATTACGGCAGGTATTACAGTCAATGTTTGGCTTACAGGTACTGGTGCGGGTACCCCGCCGGTAGTGGGTTGTGACACTGTAATAACTACTATGCCAGGGGCAACAAAATGAATTGCCCCATTAACAATAGTGGCTATAGTTGGGTCACTTGTTGTAATAACTACCGGAAAAGTGGCCGTTGGAAGTGATGTCGAAATAATATTGCCAGTGGTAACATTTACTGGTATAGCCAGATCTGTCGAATTAATTGCTTTGACGCCACCGAGCGATGCAAAAGTAATTGAGGGAGGGGTTACAGTTAATAATTGTGGTACATTAAATGGAGGTAAAAACCCAGGCGCAACATCCTGCGAAGCGGTAATAACCGTTGTACCGGCACCAGTAAAATGTATTTGGTTATTTAATATCGTAGCTACTGCGGGGTTACTGCTGGTGTATGTTATTATAGGTAACGGCGACGTGCTTGTAGCACCCGGTGCTAAATCAACAGTTGAAAAGGCTTTTGTACCTAATGCTGCAAAAGTAATCGCAACGGGTTGTATGCTTACTGTAAAGCTCTGCGTTGCATCAGCAGGTGCCGGAAATGGTGAACCCGCAGGTATTGCCGCTGCTTGTGAAGCGGTGATCTGTGTGGTTCCAGGGCCTACTAGATGGACGTTTCCATTAACAATGGTCGCTACTTCAGGGTCGCTACTGGTAAACGTAACAGGGATAGTTGGTAAGGTAGTTACAACTAACGGCGCAAAATCAGCCACGTAACCCACCCGGTTTGGCAGAGATGCTGCCGTTATTGACAATGTTGGCGCAGTTACTGTTAAAATAGAAGCTGCTGTTGCATAAAAATTAGGGTTATTCAGTACTGCTACAATTGTTGCTGTATCTCTGTTTGCTGGTACTCCTGGTAAAATACCAACATAATGCACCATGTTATTCACAATAGTGGCAACCGCTGGGTTATAGCTTATATAAGTAATTGCACCAGGCGCGTTGGCAGTTGCACCCGGATTAAAATCTGTTGTACTGAACGCCTTTACGCCTAGGGGAGCAAAAGTAATTGTTGGTGTGGTTGTTATTGTTAGTGTTTGTGGAACATCAGCCGGAAGCGTAGCCGTAGCCGTAGCAATTGTTGTGGCATTACTATTTTGCTGTGATGCCTTTATCGTAACCGTACCTGCCGAAACAAAATGTATTTGATTGCCATTAACAATGGTAGCTATTGTAGCATCACTTGTGGTATATGTTATCGGCACGCCTAATAAAGTGCTTGTTGCACCTGTATTAATGTCTGGAGTATTAAATACTTTTGTGCCCAGTGCAGGGAAATTAATTACAGGTGACCCGGTTACTGTTAATGGTATTACAACATCGGCGGGCAGTGTAGCCGTGGCTGGGGCAATTGTAGTAACATTGCTGTTTTGTTGTGATGCTTTAATATTAGCTGTTCCGGCACCTATAAAACGAATGTTACTATTTACAATAATTGCTACATTAGGATTGTCGCTTGTATAGGTAATAGGTGTATAACTTCCGTTTTTATCTGCAGTAGCAATAGTACTCGTTGCACCTGGGTTTAAATCGGTTGTGCTATAAGCTTTTGATCCTAATGGCCCAAATGTAATTACCGGCGCGGTTACTGTTAAAGGTAATAAAGTCGCATCTGCAGGAATAGTGGCTGTGCCAGTAATGCCGCCTCCCTGGCTAGCTCCAATATTAGTTACCCCCTGACCAACAAAATGTATTTGATTATTAACTATAGTGGCAACCAATGGGTTACTGCTGCTGTAAATAATAGGCAGTATTGGATTGCCATTTATTGCTGCCGGGGCCAGATCGATATTACTGAATGGCCTGTTAGCAGCAGTTGAGGTTAATGTTACCGGAAAAGCAAGAGCAGGTAATGCAACCACACTTAACGTAGCGTTTGTTGAGGTTACCTTACCAGGCGTGCCTGGTGTGGCGGCTATAGGATAATATAATGTATCAGTTATTGTAGTAGCCCCTGCAGCACCCACGCCTACAATATGTATCCGGGTATTATTACTTGTGCCATTACTTACTATAGTAGCTACAGCCGGGTTATTACTACTGTAAGTAATTTGTCCTAACCAGGGGCTCGAAGCCGCCGGGTCAAAATCAGCAGTTAATAAAGTTTTACCTCCCAATGCTGTTGTAAATGTAAGTGTTGGTGGAGTTACCGTTAATAATACCTGTTTAGTGACGGTTGGAAATACAGTTGTAGGTGTTGTTGTTCCATTTTGACTAATGCCACTTTGTGTTGCTGTTATATTTGAAGTGCCCGTTGCTATAAAATGGATCCTGTTATTAACAATAGTAGCTACGGCCGGGTTGTCGCTACTATAAGTTATAGGGAAAACAGCAGTACTTACAGTACTTGTGGCTACGGGTGCAAGGTCAATTGATTGTAAATTATTAGTTATAGCTGCAAATGTAAGTGTTGGCGCTACAGCGGATATAACCTTAATTTGTTGAGGCGTTGATGAAATTGCAGGATAAGTTGAACCCAGGCCAGCGGCTTGTGATGCTGTAATATTGGCGGTTCCGATCCCTACAAAGTGTATTTTGCCGTTAACAATAGTAACTACTGCAGAATTATCAGATGATAAAACAACAGGTGATGAAGGGTTGCTGGTAATAACTGTTGGAGCAAGGTCCGTAGTGGTAAATGCTAAGCCTAAAGCCGGGAAGGCGTTTATAGAAATGGTTGGATTATTAACCGTTAAGGCTTGAATTACATTTGCTGCGGCATTAAAGTTAGCATCAGCAGGCTGTACTGCAGTTATATTAGCAGTACCTACACCAACAATGTGGATTTTACCAGATACGATTTGCGCGACGTTTTGATTGTCACTTGTATATGTAACAGGGTTTGCCGGATTTGTATTAGCACTACTTGCCGCAATATAGTCTGCTACGCCATAGTTTTGTGAAGCACTTGAATTAAATGTAATGATGGGCGTACCCGTAGTTACGGTTAAAGTTTGTGTTTGATTTGCAGCTGCATTATTATTTGCGTCTGCTGCTTGTGATGCGGTAATTATGGAAGTACCTACACCAACAAGGTGTATTTTCCCAGCTACAATTGTAGCAACGGCAATATTGCTGCTTATATAGGTAACAGCGGTTGCTGCATTGGTACTTGTAGCACCAGGAGCAAAATCTGCAGTTCCCATAGGCTGGTTTGGCAGGGCAGCAAAGGTTATGTTTGGTGTAGCTTTATTTACAACTAAAGCCTGTGTAACAGAGGTGGCAGCACTATATATTGCATTACCGGCCTGATCGGCCTTAATATTAACACTACCTGCACCAACAATATGAATTAAACCTCCCGCTGTTATAGTAGCTACCGCGGCATTGCTACTGGTATAAGTTACAGTTAATCCAGAACTTGCAGTAGCACCAGGCGCAAAGTCTGCTGCCCCAAATGTTTTTGCTGGTATTGCCGGGAATGTGATGGTTTGAGCTAAAAGAGCCGTAGTAGTTTTATTCTTTGTTAATTTAGTACTGTGAGCATTTACTGATTGATTTTGCAATAAACCTACAGCAATCAGGAAAATGAATAAGTAAAGTTTTTTCATCGTTTGGATTTAATTAATTTATTAGATGGTACAAAGTAATTTATAGGATGGAATCAAAGCGTTAAAACTAAATGCGCTATAGTTTATATACTGTTGATTATGAATGTTTTGTAAAATAAATAAAATTGGCATGAATAAAATGAATTTTCTACAAAAGAAAAAATAATAACTATTTGTATTTAAATATTCTGTTGTTTTACAGATGGTTAATAATTGTAGGTACGAACTTATAATTTTATATTGAATTAGCCATCCTGTAGTGTCATGCTTTTTGATTCGAATTCGGTAATAAAGTCCCAATTCATTGGAAGTTATATTGAATTTATCAGATGTATTGTGATGGGGGTATTTTATATCACGAAAATTAATTCGAGATATAAAATACAACGTAATTGTAAGTGCACATTTTAGGATAGCGATCACAAGTTGAAGTAAAGCTCTTCATGTCACACCAATTTATGTATAGTTTGCGATTGCTCGGTACTTCAATAACATACTTTATTAAAGAACCTTATTTCCAACCTGGCAAATCTCTTTGATCTTAGCTACAGTATAATCAACTTCGGCTTTGGTATTATATTTGGAGAAAGAAAAGCGTACCGCGGATTTATTAGGATCCGAACCTATCGCAGTTAATACATGGGAGCCAATATCAGTGCCGGAGCTGCATGCGCTGCCGCCTGATGCTGAGATGCCTGCAATATCGAGGCTGAATAACAACATATCTGCCATATCCATAGCTGGGAAAGATACATTGAGTACGGTATACAAGCTCCTATCCGGATCGGTAACACCGTTGAAGCCAATACCTGGCACATTGGCCAGCAATTGCTCCATCATATAACTTTTCAACGCCTGTATATGGGCATGGTGCTCTGGCATTTGGGTGTAAGCAATCTCGAGCGCCTTTGCCAGTCCAACTATGCCATATATGTTTTCGGTACCGCCGCGCATATTACGCTCTTGCGAACCGCCGTAGAGCATGGGTTTGATTTTAGTGCGATGATTAATATGCAAAAAACCTACCCCCTTTGGCCCGTGAAGCTTATGCGCAGAGCATACCATGAATTGCAATTTGAGGTGGCTCAAATCATGTTTATAATGCCCTACCGTTTGTACAGTATCACAATGAAAAATAGCATTGTATTTTTCGCATAGGTTGCCAATTAATTCTATGTCATTTAAAGTGCCCAACTCGTTATTGGCATGCATGAGCGATACAAAACTACGTTCAGGGTGTTGCAGCAAAGTTTCCAGGTGATCGGTATTAATATTTCCTTTCTCGTCTGTATGTACAAAGCTTAATTGAATAACACCAGCCTTTTCCATAGCCTCTAACGTATGTATTACCGCGTGATGTTCTATTTTGCTCGTTATGGCGTGTTTAATACCATAATCGGCAATTCCGCAGCGTATGGCCATATTATCTGCTTCGGTACCACCTGATGTGAAAAATATTTCGGCAGGTGAGGTATGCAATAGCCCGGCTACGGTTTTACGCGCTTTTTCAACCAGCGTACGTACCTCGCGCCCATGCGAATGTATGGAAGACGGATTACCATAATGGTTTTCCATTACATTATACATTGCCTTTAAAACCTGCGGATCTAGAGGAGTAGTGGCCGCATTATCGAAGTAAACACGCATGTTTTTTGATCAGTTATTAACTAACTTTTAAAATGTCTTTAATATCGGCAATAATCTTATTGGCTAAATTACTGGCAACGGTTTCGGAGTCTCCTTCCGAATAGATGCGGATAATTGGCTCGGTATTAGAGCGGCGTAAATGCACCCATTGCTTGTCAAACTCAATTTTTAAACCGTCGATAGTTGAATGCGGTTGTTTCTTATATTTCTGATTTACTTTTTCCAGCAGCAAATCAATATCCATTTCGGGGGTAAGTGTTATTTTATTCTTTGAAATAAAATAAGCCGGGTACGAATGGCGCAAAGTAGATATACGTTTACCCGATTTAGCTAAATGGGTTAAAAACAAAGCGATACCCACCAGCGCGTCACGGCCATAATGCAAAGCGGGGTATATAACACCACCATTGCCCTCGCCACCTATAACAGCATGGGTTTCTTTCATTTTATTAACTACGTTTACTTCGCCCACGGCAGCAGCATGGTATTCGCCACCGGCAGCTTCGGTCACATCGCGTAAAGCCCGTGTTGACGATAGATTGGATACTGTATTGCCTTTGTTGTGCTTTAATACATAATCTGCTACAGCCACTAAAGTATACTCTTCGCCAAACATGTTCCCATCTTCGCAAACAAAGCAAAGACGGTCAACATCCGGGTCAACAGCAATACCCATGTCGGCCTTTTTTGATAATACTTCTTTAGACAGGTCGCCCAAGTTTTCGGGCAGGGGCTCCGGGTTATGCGTAAACATCCCGTCAGGCTCGCAAAAGAGATTGAAAACCGTTTTAACACCCAGCGCTTGCAATAAGGCAGGTACAAAAATGCCGCCGGTAGAGTTTACACAATCAATCGCGATTTTAAAATCGGCTTTTGCAATAGCCTTAACATCAACCAATGGCAGGGCCAAAATTTGATCAATGTGTTTTTGCATGTATGAATCGTCTGTAGTAACTTTCCCTAAATCGTTAACCTCCGCGTATTTAAAATCGCCTTTTTCAGCAATCTCTAATACTAACCTGCCATCCGCATCATTAATAAATTCGCCATGCTTATTCAATAACTTTAAGGCGTTCCATTGTTTAGGGTTATGGCTTGCCGTTAGGATAATTCCACCGGCTGCATTTTCTAATGGAACAGCTATTTCAACTGTTGGTGTGGTTGATAAACCTAAATCAACTACATCAATGCCAAGGCCTTGAAGCGTGCCAATAACCAGGTTACTTACCATTTGGCCCGAAATGCGGGCGTCGCGGCCAATAATAATTTTTTTAATGCCTGATTGTGCTATAGCCCAGGTGCCAAACGCTGAGGTGTATTTAACAATATCCAAGGGTGTTAACCCCTCGCCTGCAGCACCTCCAATGGTACCCCTAATGCCCGAAATTGATTTAATTAATGTCAAAGTTTAAATGTTTGCCGCAAAAATAAGAAATATTGAGGGATACCCAATGTTAAATGTATGTTTCAACTTTGCCAAATTGGCTATATTTGCGCTTCTTATAAAAAGTAACATGCCCAAAAAGTGGTTTCATAACTGGTTTAATTCGCCCTATTACCACATATTATACCAACAACGTAACGATGCGGAAGCAGAATTTTTTATTGATAACCTTTGTGCCTATCTTAAGCCAAAAGCAAATTCGAGGTTGCTGGATATAGCCTGCGGGCGCGGTAGACATGCTATTTATTTGAATAAAAACGGATATGACATTACCGGTATTGATTTATCAATTGCCAGTATTAAATATGCTAAAGAATTTGAAAATAACCGGTTGCACTTTTATGTGCACGATATGCGCTACCTTTTTTACATTAACTATTTTGACATTGCTTTTAACTTGTTTACCAGTTTTGGGTATTTTGAGACCGATTACGATCATGTTAAATCGTTGAGGACTTTTCAGAAAGCATTAAAACCGGATGGGCTCTTAGTGCTTGATTATTTTAACAGTCATAAAATTATTACTAACCTAACCGCGCAAGAAGTTAAAACTGTAGATGGAATTGATTTCCATATTAACAAAATTGTGGAAAAGAATAAAATTATAAAAACGATAGAGTTTGTACATAAACACAAAGCTTTTGCCTTTAAAGAGCAAGTAAAAGCTTATCGATTTAACGATTTTAAATTGTTTTTTGAGCAAAGTGAGTTAGAAATTGTACATTGTTTTGGGAGTTATAATTTAGAAGAGTTTGATATCGATAACTCAGACCGTTTAATTTTTATTTGTAAAAAAGCCCATGCTTAACCAGCTTTTACAATTTGACCGGCACTTGTTTTACCTGATCAATAATGGTTTAAGCAATTCGGTTTTTGATTGGCTGATGCCCATTATACGTGAACCAAAAGTTTGGGTCCCGCTGTATGTTTTCATTTTTTGCTTCTGCATTTATCGTTATAAAAAAACCGGCTGGTACATTATTATTTTGCTGGCATTAACTTTTGGCGTTGCCGATAGTGGCAGTGCCGGCTTAGGCAAACACCTTATAAAACGTGTTAGGCCTTGCCATGAACCATCATTATCAAAAACCATTATTACGCGGATACCTTGTGGCTCGGGTTATAGTTTGCCATCGGCCCATGCCAGCAACCATTTTGCTATAGCGGTGTTTTTGAGTATGGTTTTTTACCGCCGATGGAGATGGATATGGTTAATAGCAATTTTTTGGGCCGCAGCTATCAGTTTTGCCCAGGTATACGTTGGTGTGCATTATCCTATTGATGTTATTGCAGGCGCGTTATATGGGGCTTTAACAGGTTCGTTGTTTGCTTTACTATTTAAAAAACTACAACCCGATTTTTAATATGCAAACCTGGCAGTTACTCCTATTATTCTCCTGTGCTTTTTTTGGAGGCACAAGTATCTTTCTGTTTAAAAGCGGCAACCATGGTAAACAGCTCAAGTTAATACTCTCATTTAGCGGCGCCTATCTTTTTGCCATAACGGTTTTGCATTTAATACCAGATGCTTATCATGGTAATGATAACCTTGTTGGGGTATTTATACTAGGTGGTTTTTTATTTCAGATAATTTTAGAACAGTTTTCGGACGGGATTGAACATGGGCATATTCATACCCCAGCAAATGGCCATACTATATTTCCGGTGGCTATTTTGTTGAGCTTGTGTTTGCATGCCTTTTTAGAGGGTATGCCATTGGCACAGGGGTATCAAAGTCAGCTGGTATTTGGTATTGCCTTGCACCATATACCTGCCGCGTTTGCGCTGGCGAGCGTTATGCTGGCAAACCATGTTACAAAAAATAAAGTTATTTTTTTTCTGGCTTTATTTGCCATTATGGCTCCAGCCGGATATTTTTTTAGTGAAGCACTAAGCCATGGGGCTATTGGAAATCTGCAAAGTTATTTTAACAGAATTATGGGTGTGGTAATCGGTATTTTTCTTCATATATCCACTACAATACTGTTTGAGGCAACCGATGATCATAAATTTAATCTCAAAAAAATGATAG
>JANXTT010000074.1 GCA_025352225.1 Mucilaginibacter sp.
TTATCATTAAAAACAGACATAATAATGATATAACCTTACATTATTATTAAATTAAAATTGGATTGCCAAACTTGCGCCCGACTTTTGTAAATATAATCAGGTGTTTTGATTAAAACAAGAATCTGTTGCAACATCATTTAAAACAAAATAAGCTTTAATTTATGGCTTATGCCAGCTGCAAGGTTCAATTTTATTATTTAGGGTGCTTAAGTGCGCTATTATTAACCTTAGCTTTATTATTTAAACGTTTGGTTTATATAAAAGGTTGCCCGTGATTATTAAATTAACATTCCCTGTACTGACATGATGTCATTATTCAGTTTTAGCTTTGTAACATGTCACAAGTATCAAGTATTTTTTTCAAAATTTGCACCTAGTAAAAAATAACACATGGGTATTAATGGCAATGTCGTTAAGTTAAGGAAAAATGGGGTGACCACAGTTTAAAGAACCGGATAAAACCCGGTTCTTTAAGTCGACAAAAACAAAACTGTGGTATGGATGTAAACATAAAGATCATTGCTGATGTAAAGAATTTTATTTCAGAAATATCGGGGAATATTGATCTCCGGTCTTATTTCACCAATTCGCGAACAGATTTCAGCCGGGAAAGGAAACTTGGGTTCGAGCGGTCGGTTTTCTTGCTACTCAATTTTTTTAAAAGGAGTTACAGCATCGAACTGGCAGAATTCTATAATTATTTATCACCGGGAGAAGTAGCAGTAAGCAAATCCGCTTTCTGCCAGCAGCGGGGTAAGCTCAAAAGCCTGTTTTTCGACTGCCTGAATGAACTGCTGGTACAGAGTTTTTACCTTCACTACGGGAAAGCGGTTAAGCGATGGCGGGATTTCCGGTTGATTGCAGTAGATGGAACCACTGTATATCTTACAGGCAATAACGGTATTATAAGCCATTTCGGCACCCAGAAAGGGTATGGTGAAAGTGTCCCGATGGGGCAGGCATTATCTGCTTTTGATGTATTGAACGGGATTACGGTAAAGGCCGGGTTATACCCTATCAAAACAGCCGAGCAAAAAATAGCCCACCACTGGATTGATCATTATGCGCCAGATATGTTATTGCTGTATGACCGTGGCTATCCAGGTTTTACGGCGATCTATCTTCATCAGAGCAAAGAACAGCCACAACCATTCCTGATGCGGTGCCGCTTAAGTATGAACAATCAAGTCAAAACATTTCTGAATAGCGGGGAGCAGGATGCCTATGGTGTATTCACGGCAAATAAGAACGCCTCGGACGAATTGCATAAACACGGCTATATTGTCCCCGTAGGCCAAACCATCAAGGTACGGCTCATCAGGATAGTTCTGGATAAAGGGTTAACGGAAGTGCTGATAACCAACCTGTTCGATACCCAGGAGTATCCGCATGGCATATTCAAAGAACTTTACTTTAAACGTTGGGGTATAGAAACAAACTATGATACATTGAAGAATCAGTTACAAATGGAGGCCTTCAGTGGGCAAAGGGTATTAACCGTAATGCAAGATTTTCAGATCAATTTCTTTCTGGCAAACCTGCAACAGATACTGGGTAAGGCTTGCCAGAAAGCATTGGAACATAAAACAAAATCGAGAAAATATGAATACCGGATCAACCGGAACATCGCCTTTGGGGTGATGAAGAACCGGATCATAAGCCTTTTTGCCGATGAAGAGCCTGAAAAAATACTATATGGACTGCAACAATTATTTATACGTTATCTCGAACCCGTCCGGCCCGGACGACAATACTCCCATAAACAGAGAGCAAAAAGAATTAACGGAAAATATATATCTTTAACTAACTATAAAAGATGCATTTAACTCTTAACTTAACGACATTGGTATTAATGGGTGTATTTAATTAGTATTAAATATATTTTTTGTCTTGCTACTTGATACTAACTACTTGCTACTAAAACGGGTAAAAATGGGTATAAAAAACATTGGTTTTATTTACTTTAGGTTAAAAACAGTGCCTTAAACCGGGCAATCTATTTGATATGCTTATACAATATACTGTTTTTTTGCGGGAAGTGCAAACTGATGGGGTTATATTATTCCTGTCTTTCTTGTATACATTCCTGTTGTTAATAGCCGCTCTGGCTTAATTAAGTGTCGCTTTAATATTAGAGAAAAACAATACCTTTGTTTTTAATAAACAGCTACAAAAATGAAAGAAATAAGCGTACTTGAACTTAAGGAAAAAATAGATAACGGCGAAGATTTTCAGTTGATTGATGTGCGTGAAGATTTTGAATACGAAATGTCTAACCTGGGTGGTTTATTGATCCCCCTGGCTGGAATATTGATCGAGGCCGACAAAATAGCTAAAGACAAGCCTGTAATTATGCAGTGCCGTAGTGGTAAACGCAGTGCTATTGCTATACAGCAACTAGAGCAAAAGGGTTTTACAAATCTTTATAACTTAAGAGGTGGCATTTTAGCCTGGGCCGAAGAAATTGACCCTAACATGGAGGTATATTAAAATGGGCATCAAACTAGCTTTAAATATTGCATACAATATTGGTATCATATTCTGTATTTACGTCTTTTATTTCGGTTATCAGCATACTTTATATATATACATGGCGGGTTCGGCTTTTATTGCCGCGTTAATTATCATATTTAAAATCAGGCTGATAAAAGAGATCAGGAACACGCAAAAAAAACCTTAACTTCCACAAAAAAACCTCGAAAAATGTTTATAGCAATTATTGGTATCATTGTGCTTATTGCAGGCGTGGTGATCAAAAACAGCCCCTCGCCAAATAGTCATTACTCGCGCATCATTACCATTGCGGGTCTTGTGTTGGTTGCCATTGGTTTATTTAGCTCTGCGGTTAAAGTAATAGAACCAGGGCGCGTTGGTGTACAATCGTTATTCGGCAAGGTGCAGGACGAAGTATTACCCAGCGGTTTGCATATTATTGACCCGCTTGTAGAAATAACCACATTTGATACCCGTACGCAAAATTACACCATGAGCGCGGTAAGTACCGAAGGCGAAAAACAAGGCGACGACGCCATCCGTGTACTTTCATCGGATGGATTAGAGGTCACTGTTGATCTTTCTGTTCTGTATCGGGTATACCCTTATAAAACGCCTTACATCATGCAAAATTTGGGCTCCGAAGCAGAGTATAAAGACAAGATCATCCGCCCCATCTCGCGCACGGCCATACGCGATAATGCCGTTTATTTCCAGGCTGTAGAACTATACTCTACAAAAAGGCAACAATTTCAGGACAGGATATATAAAGCAATTAGCCAAAACTACGCCAAAAACGGTATAGAACTACAGCAATTGCTTGTACGTAATATTACATTGCCCGCATCTGTTAAAGCCAGTATAGAATCAAAAATCAATGCGGAGCAGGATGCGCAAAAAATGCAGTTCGTTCTGCAAAAAGAAAAGCAAGAAGCCGATCGTAAGCGTGTAGAGGCACAAGGTATTGCCGATTACCAAAAAATCCTCTCCACCGGTTTATCTGACAGGCAACTGCAATACGAAACCATTAAGGCTCAAAAAGAGATCGCCTTATCCCCAAATACTAAGGTTATTATATTAGGTAATGGTAAGGGCGCGCCTATAATATTGGGGAAAGATTAAAGTTTTATGCCGTTTAATTCCATGATTGTTCAATACGAGTATTCGCTTACGGACAAGGAGATATTTAAAAAATGTTTCCTGGAAATATTACTCGTTTTACTGCCTATTCTAATTATAATAGTTTTTTATATAATAGATATTCATGGGAGCCAATTTGAAAACCTTTTGATAGTCCCTTTTCTAATGAGAGGCTTTAATTGCTATATCTATTTTCCAGATATAATAAGTACCGAAATAAGCAAATACAAATAGTAAAAGATAGTGATACATTTAGGTTTGGAAATATTGACGATCTGCAACAATACGATAAGTTAAATGTAGAATATGTTAAGATTTATGCACCAAAAGACAAAAAGATAAGAACGGTTAAATATGCACTGTTTGAAATAGTGTTTAAAGACGAATCAAAAATTGAACTATCAACCATATTAATTCCAATTAAAATTTTTTTGGATACATTTTCCAAACAAGAGATTAAATTAATAGATACTGCATTTCCATTTATGTAGTAGGATATTTAATACTAAATCCATCGTTTGATTTTTTAAATTATCATAGTGCATCATTTCATTTTTCATTTTTTTTCTGATATTTTTTCATCAGAAGAATGGTTATTAGAGATAGTGCTGAGCATACAACAATTATAAGTAATACCCCAAAAACACTTATTAAACCACCCAGTATGGTTCCTCTATGAATATAGACAACATTGCTTTTTAAAAAAAAACTTATAGCCGCGCTAGTTATTATTATTGGAATGATTGCAGAAATAATCCAACTTGGGTATTTACCATTATTTTTCATTGTTTGCTAAGTTAGGATTTATATCTAAAACAATATTCTCATTTACTTCAAAACACGGTTAATGATATAAACCCAGTCCCGGCTCGTTACTTAAAACCCATTTTCCATCTGCAAAAGCTGGTATTTGATAAGGGTTATTTTTGGTAAGGAAAGGGCCATCCAAATCAACCCAATTACATAACGGCGCCAATGCTGCTCCAGCCAATGTACCGCAACTGGTTTCGCTCATGCAACCCATTAGAATTGAAAAATCAAGCTCCCTCGCTTTTAATATCATCTGCCGCGCCTCGTACATCCCGGCAGATTTCATCAGCTTGATGTTGATCCCATTATAAACCCCTTTTGCTTTGGCTACATCCGGCAAACGCTGTACAGCTTCATCGCCAATAACGGGTATAGGGCTCCGTTGGGTTAACCAGGCGTTACTATCTATATCCGCTTTATCAAAGGGTTGCTCAATCAATAGCACACCCTGCTCCTGCAGCCAATAAGCCAGGTCGAGGCTTTGCTCCCGGTTTGTCCAGCCCTGGTTTGCGTCTACATATAAAGGCTTATCCGTAACGGCTCGTATCGTTTTTATGAGTTCTTTATCATTATCGCGGCCCAGTTTTACTTTTATCACTTTAAAAGCGGCAGCTTCTTTTACCTTTTGGATAATAACCTCTGGTTTATCAATACCAATAGTGTACGCTGTTACGGGCATTAACAAAGGGCTGCTGCCCATAAGTTGCCAGCACGGTTGTTGCTTTATCTTTCCTTCCATATCGTGCAGGGCAATATCTATAGCCGCTTTAATTGCGGGCTGCCCGGGCCATAAATCATCCAGATAGGCATTAATTAAGGCATTGTCAAACGGGTATTTAATCTGCTCCATTTCTACTTTCTGTAAAAAGGCGGCAGCTGTTTTGTGGCTCTCCCCCATATAGGGCACCATTGATGCTTCGCCGTAGCCAATATAATCCTCATGCGCTATCTGCACCAGCATTATTGGTGTATACGTGCGCGAAAACCCGGCTATGGTAAAGGGGTGTTTCAGTTCCAGTTCAAAGGGTTTATAAGTCAGCTGCATGTTAAATATCAAAGCTAAAAATTTCGTTTAAAAATCAATCTTATCTTTGCACCAATGTCAACACAATTATATCAGCCCTTCGCTAATTTCAATTTCAGTAATAATAAGTGTTTCCTTACGGGAGAACAGCTCTTATCCACAGACGAAAAGATACCCGTTTTTCCGGCATGGCTAATGGCCCGCTATAACCTGCACGACCAGCCTTTTAAACTGCTCGACGAAAGTATGGCTACCTATAAGGATCTAAAGATTCCTTGCGCGGCAAATATAAACGAGCAATACCTTGAACCTCTGGAAAACGAAATTGCCGACGCTTTTCTTAATGGCTTTGACGGCGTTAAAGCCTTAAACGAAATCCAACTGTTCCGTTGGGCCGGGAAGTTATTGTACGGCATTATTTTTAACGAGATACAGATGGCTATCCGCCAGTCGCATAAGCAGGGCGAAGAGTTTAATATTTCGCAATCTATTATCCATAAATTTAGCAATCTGCATTTAATGTTGCAGAGCATTAACCTGCCGGTAGTTTTTGAAGAATTTAAACCGTTCAGCCTTTTTTTGTTTAAGGTGAATAACCCCCAAAACGAGTTTGCTTACCGCGACGAGATCAATACCTTAACCTTCTCTATCCGTTTAAAAGATTTTGGCCTCATCATTTCCCTTCAGGACAATGGCGCTAACCGCAACTATCACCGGCAGGTATTATCTAAAATTGAAGGCCAAACCCTGCACCCTATTCAGTTTGAAGAATTTTGCGGGCGGATATTTTACTCCGCCTACCTGTTTAACCGCTTACCCGAGTACAATATTTTGCCTGTTGGCGATGAAATATACCTGGAGGCGATGTCGTTAAAGGGCATGAGCACCAAACCTTTATTTGACGATTGGCTGGGTAAAACCTACGGACAAGTGTTAGAAAATTTTTGGAAACGCTGGGGGTTTTTATTGTTTGAGATTATTAAGAACCCCGAACACCCAATGAGCTTTTTATTAGATAATAACAATGACTTTATACCTGGGGATAGTATTGAGCTGGGCCTTTAATTAAACACGGCACTTATTGTTTGGAAAAAATAGGGCACCACTTTAGGATATAGCATAATCGTTATCATAACTCCGCTTAATGCCCCATAAAAGTGGGCATCGTGGTTAATAGAATCTGCCGCTTTTCGAGATGCATAAACACAATATAGTAAATATAAGCCGCCAAAAATTATAGCAGGTATTTCAAACGGTAACAGTAAAAAACGTATTTTACTTAACGGAAAAAACAAAATATAGCTGAATACAACGGCGCTGATGGCGCCGGATGCCCCAAGGCTATGGTACCAGTAATCTTCTTTATGTTTTAAAACAGTTGGCAAATCGCTCAAAATAAGGCTGGCAGTATACAATAAGCCAAATTGCCAATGGCCTATAACAGTTTCTAAGTAAAACGCGAAGAAACAGTACGACATCATGTTAAAAAACAAGTGTTGCCAATCTTTATGGATAAGGCCGCTGGTTAATATGGTATAAACATTTTGGCCTTTAGCAACACTATAAGGGTGGAGAATAAATTTGCTGTACACTTCGTCGCTGTAAAATGCCAATAATGTAAAAAGTAGCGTTATAGCCAATATGGCCGATGCAACGGGGGTGTCTGTAATATGGGTTATAATATCGTTCACTATTATAAATTTAGCTTACTGCAATGATAAGGTTTTTGATTAGAGTTTATTGTTAATGATAAATATTATTGGGAGTAATGACTTAAAAAAAATCCCGGCACTTTTTTAAAAATGCCGGGGTTATTATATAAAACATTAAATTAATTGTTACCAGAAAACTGAATAAATGGCTACTAATAACCCTATAATGATTAAAGAACCTGCAGCAAATCCCGGGGTAACTCTAAACATTTTAGTATCCACTTCTAAGCCATTGGTTCTTAAGCCCTTGCTGTTTTCAATCATACTAATGATCCACATACCTACAATACAGATGATAAAAACAAAACCCATCCTGTCCAAAAATGGTATCTCATATACACCTTTTCCATTGTCTTTAGAAAAACCTGTTGAGGCTAAGAAACTAAGGTTTGCAAATTGAGGCAGAAATTTAAAGAACACTGAAAAAGCGAAACCTCCAATTGTAGCAAACAAAGCAGCATTTGAAGTAGCTTTTTTCCAGAAGAAACCTAACAGGAACATTGCAAAAATACCCGGAGAAACAAAACCTGTATACTCCTGAATATATTGGAAGCCTTGCTTACCCTCTCCCATTAAAGCCTCACCAATAAATAAGGATAAAATAACACCTAACACCATGGATACAATTACAGATAATTTACCAAGGTTAACCAGTTTTGTTTCGCTTGCACCAGGATTGATAGCCTTTTTATAAATATCAAGGGTGAAGAT
>JANXTT010000089.1 GCA_025352225.1 Mucilaginibacter sp.
CAAACGTATATATCCGGCAGGCCATCATTATTAATGTCAATAATAGAAACACCTCTACCCCATCGACCCATACCGCCTACACCGGCTTTATCAGTAATATCTTCAAATTTAAAATCGCCCCGGTTAAGATACAATCTATTAGGTACCATATTACCCGAAAAATAAATATCAGGTAGCCCATCATTATTAAAATCGCCTATGCCTACTCCGCCACCATTATAGATATTTACAAGATCAAGCGGATTAATGGAATCATTCTCGGTAATCAGATTATTAAAATGGACGCCCGAATGTGACGAAGGTACCTGTTGAAACAAGACCGGCTTTTTACAGGAAATAATAATAAAAGTTAAAAAAGCAATAAATAGATAGTAAGGTATTTTCATGAATAAATTTTAGCCCAGGTTCATAAATTAAAAAGGTGGAGATCTAAATCTCCACCTAAGTTACAAATACCTTATCAATTAGAAAATTAATACCCTGGATTTTGTTTAAGAGTTGGTGCGCCACCTACTAAACTTAGATCTATCTGTGACTGAGGGATAGGATATAACTCAGTTTTTCCTTTTTTGAAAGTTGCGCCATTTAACGTAGAAAAGTTAAAAACAGGCATCCGCGGATCAAATGGCTTAATAGTTGTCTCGTGTTGTACGTAGGCATCTAATTGTGTTTTCATGTATCCCGGAGCACCACTATCGTAACGTTGAAGATCAAAGAAACGGTGACCTTCAAGGCCTAGTTCTAACCTTCTTTCAAAACGAACAGCTTCACGAGCATATGCTTTTCCGTTAGCGTCAAATGTACCTGCCGGATATAGGCTCACCTTATAGTTTGCTGCTGGTGTGTTAGTAAAACCACCTAGAGGATTGCTTCTGTCAACATAGGTATGTACCCAACCGGCTGTATTAGAAGCACGGAATCTGATCATATTTACATAGGTTTGAGCTTGAGATAGCGCGCCCACCTCAACTTCGCATTCGGCAGCCCATAAGACCACATCAGCAAAACGGATCAGGTTAACGTTGTTAGCTGTAGATTGCCCGGTGGCCCATCCACTATAAGCATCGCTGGTTGAAGCTTTTGCAGCCTGGTAGTAAATGTTTTTGATCGGACTATATGGACCTGCATCAGATTGTGCACGTACCCATGCCGCTCCTGGATGTACGCCCCAATCTAAATAAGGGATACCTCTTCTTCCAACAGAATAATCAACTCTTGGATCTATAGTGCCCCTGTCAACAGTGAACACCTTTACCCAAGTAGTTCCATTATCTGTTCGTGGGTCTACACCCGTATTATCAACCAAAGCCTGGTAAACAACTTCAAACCTTGTATCTGTAGGGTCAAGAACTGATACAGCATCACCTAATTTCGGATCCTCCGGTTTTTTAGGGGGAAGGGGGCCAAGGTACTTTACACTTGCACTCCAGGCACTAGATCCTGGAACACCTTGGTCATTCTGTACGTCGGTGTCATTATATGTTGTAAATAATGGCAACCCTGTAATTGGATCTACTTTAAAAGCATTTACAAAGCTAAATGATGGCTGGTAAAAACCACAGCAACCGGCAGGGCCGCCGGCGGCAAAGTTCAATACGTCACCAGCGTTACCATTTAACCCATTAGCATTGTCATGTACCGAGTTTTGAACGGCAAAAACCGATTCAGCACTGTTTTTTAATGATGGGTTAAAGTTATCAGCAAAATTTACCAAAGCATATTTCTGACCATTCGCTGTCATACCATTGGCTATAATATCTTTCAATACATCATTAGCTTCTTTAAATTTATTTTGAAACATATACACTTTAGCTAAAAACGATTTAGCGGCCCATACATTTGCACGACCAGGTTGAGGCTGCGTTGCAGGTAATACTGCAATAGCAGCCGTAAGGTCAGCTTCTATTTTTGGCCAGATGGGCGCCGTGTTCGGTACATTGTAATTGCCAGCTTCGTACGAAATGCTCTCATCAACATACGGAACATTTCTCCACAGTTTTGCAGCTTCTAAATGGAATACCGCACGTAAAAATCTAGCTTCTGCAACTAGCTCTGCTGCATAGGCGGCCGATATTGAACCATCTTTTGACAACGGAACTATACGTAGAACATCATTGGCACGTTGTACGCCTGCGTAGATCGATGTCCATTTATCATTCATGTACTGACCCGAAGGTAGCCCATTATAGGTTTCGTACGAAACGATCTCGGGCTGATCACCGGATGATGAACCTTTATGGGCATCGTCGGCGGCAACGCTTCCATATACCCAATTGGATGGAGCCACGGCCCAAGGGCCTGCATTATTTTGAACGGCAGGATTAAAGCCTCTAAGCAGGGCGTATGCGCCGATCAATATACCATCAGCACCTGCTTTGTTTGCAACAACTCCTTGGGATAATACCCCAACCGGTGCCCTGTCCAGATATTTTTTACATGATACCGCCGTGATAACCATTAAGGTCAAAATGCCGGGTACAATTAATTTATGTATTCTTTTCATAATATTTACTTTTCAAATTTAAGTATTAAAATGTTAAATTAACACCAAAGGTATATTGGCGCTCATTATTTGGATAGTTACCATAATCGATACCAAATGATGAACTGCCTTTATCTCCCGGAAGGTTACTTTGAGATGGAGTTAATTCAGGGTCTAAACCAGTATATTTAGTATGTGTAAACAAATTTGTTCCCTGTACATATAAACGCAACCGATCAACACCAACTTGTTTAAGTAATGCAGGTGCAAAAGTATAACCCAATACTACAAAACGACATTTCAGGAACGAACCATCTTCTATGTAGTATGAGTTGAACACACTTGATGTGCTAAAATTACCTAATGTCTCAGCAATTGGAGCGGCTGGAGTAAGATTTGTTGGTGTCCAGGAGTTATATAACAGGTCGTGGCTTTTAGCACCCACAAATGAGCCATAAAAATTGGTCCAATATTTTACATAATTAGCAACCTTATTGCCTTGTGATCCATAAAAGAAGGATGATATATCCCAATTTTTATAACTGGCACTTAAGTTGATACCATAAGTAAAATCTGGATTAGGGCTACCTAAAAACGTACGATCTTCAGGTGTGATCTTGCCATTTCCATCTACATCAGCATATTTAAAACGGCCAGGAGCTGCATCAGTCTGCGTTGGTGAATTAGCTTTATCACTTGCATCTTTAAAATATCCAATGATTTTATAACCATAAAATGCTCCATCTTCCTGACCTTCCTGGTTACGAACAATAGTACCTATACGAGAGTTTGCCACATCAAAGTGTCCACCCGGCACGCTAACCACTAAGTTTTTATAATGTGTAAAGTTAACACCTGCATTATACTTAAAATCACTGCCAACTTTTCCATGGTAAGTTGCACTTATGTCAAAACCTACGTTCTGTATATTCCCGATATTGATATATGGCGAACTTGCTGCACCTGCTGTTGCTGGTAAAGGAGCTCTAAATAACAATCCAGAAATAGATTTTTTGTACATTTCAAAAGAAAGATCAAGGGAGTTGTTGAATAGTGTAGCATCAAAACCAGCATTAGTGATCTTATCGCTTTCCCAATGCGTAGCCGGATTACCTATTGAAGTTTCAAAGAAACCGTTGCTTAATGTAGTTCCATTTAGAGCATATGATGATTGGTTAAATGCAACACCACCTGGTTGAGCTGTTCCGAATAATGAGTAGGCATTATTGTTTGGAACGTTAGCCTTTGAGCCTGATGTACCGATACTAGCCCGAAGTTTAAGATCATTAATCCATTTAACGTCTTTCATAAAGCTCTCTTGAGAAACTCTCCATCCTACTGATAGTGCAGGGAAGTTACCGTATCTTTGATCCCCTACAAATCCTGAGAAACCGTCACGACGTATGGTTGCGCCTAATATATATTTATCAGCATACGTATAATCTAATTTTGCAAAAAGTGACCGAGTAGCGGATGGTTGGAATTGGAAACCGCCACCAGCTATATTGCTTGAGCCATTACTAACAGAAGCAAATGCGGGGTCAGTTGAGAATAAATTATTTGAAGAAGATTGAGCAAGCCGGCCATGGAAATCGCTTTGCTCAAAACCACCCAATAATTTAATACTATGTTTTCCAAATATTTGGCTATAAACTAATGTGCTTGTCCACTGTAAATTAGATGTATAACCAGATGCCTCACTTGCGCCACTGGCGTTAGCATGTCCTTCACCATCGTTATAAGTATTAACACTAATGGTGTTGGTCTCAAAATTGAATGTGGTAACATTTAAACTTGTACGTGCAGTTAAATGTTTGAACAGGTCAACCTCGCCAAATACAGAACCGATCATGTTCCACTGTCTAAAGCCATTATTTGCCGAACGTTGTTGGTTAGCTACCGGATTGGTGGCGTTACCTAATTCGGTGGTGCCGTCCCATGTACCACCATAGTTCCCTTTAATATCGTATACTGGAATGGTAGGTTGTATCCTATAGATCATAGATATAGCATTACCTTCATTTTGGTTGTTAAAACCTGGGGTCGAAACAAAATAACCTTCTATATTCTCGCCGATCCTGATATTATCTTTAACATTAAAGATAGTATTTACACGGGTTGAATAACGTTTTTTATAAGTGTTGATCAAAGTTCCCTTTTGGTCAAGATACTGCAATGAAAGAAAATATGAATTTTTATCGTTAGCGCCACTTGCGCTCAACGAATGGCTTTGAGAGTACGCCGGCTTAAATACTTCGTGAAACCAATCGGTACCAGTTTTGCTGAAAGCCTGTATCAAATAATCGTTAGGTGGACCTGTTACATCTGCCGGATCTAGCAAATATTTCGCTGGATCAACCGCTGGGTCACCTGCTTTACCAAACCCTTTCGCTCCGCCGCCTTGAAATCCAAAGTCTGGAACCTTTCCGTTTTTATAAAATGTATTTGCAGGATCGACCTGAAAAGTTAGTTTGGCCTGATCTTCTCCACTTAGTATATTAAAAGGATTGCCGCCTAACGGCTGAGCATTGGTATAATTTGCATCGTAAGAGATAGTTGACTTGCCTTTACCTCTTTTAGTTGTAACAACCACAACACCGTTACCACCGCTCACACCATATATTGCAGCTGAACCAGCATCTTTTAATACAACAAGTGATTCAATATCATTAGGATTGATATCCGACATCGAATTTGTTTGAACCCCATCAATAACGTACAATGGCGCTACGCTACCAAATGAAGATATACCACGTACGCTGATAAAGTTACCACCACCTGGCGCGCCAGATGTTACTACGTTAACACCAGCAGCTTGCCCTTGTAACAATTGCTCTGAACTTGTGGTTATCAAATTCTTAGCGGCTTTCATGTCAACAATTGCTACTGAACTGGTTATTTCTTTTTTAACCTGTGTTGTATAACCCGTTACAACAACTTCGTTTAAGGAATTTTCAGCGGGTTTAAGAGTTACATTAAAAATTGTACTATTACCGACTGAAACCTCTACGGTTTGATAGCCAATAAAACTGATAACTAATACATCAGAAGGTTTCGCATTCAGGGAAAAGTTTCCGTTAAAGTCTGTTCCAGCACCTGTATTGGTACCTTTGATCTTTACTGTAGCACCTATTACTGGTTGCTTATCATCGGACCCGATGACCTTACCGGTAATTTTTGTTTGTGCCGAAACAATGGACGATGAAATTAAGCCTAGAAACACCAGGAATAATTTCATTCTCTTTACAAGTAAATTGTGAAGCATAAGATGAATTTTTGTGTGAATAATTGGTTGTTAATTGATTAGACCAAAACAAAGCAACAATTACCTTGCTTTAAAGGTCACTTAGGAGCGTTAATGAATTGGTTAAATTGCGCAACGCCATAAAATACTGGTATACCAGGCAAGCTTTTTGTCATAGTTTAAATTGTTTGTTTAATTGGTTTAATAAAATTTAGATAGATAGTTGCAAGCGCAACTGGTATGCTAATTGTAATTATTTGATTACTAAATTACCCCAATGGTTCCTACTACTGGTTATTCAAATGTTGCGACTTAGGTAAACTAATGTTTAATGAAACAATAGTTACCCTTGGGTGGTCTCAATGTTTCATATTCACGCAACAAAATATGATATTGTTGCAATTAATTATTATCAATAAACATTGATATATGATAGGCTTACATTGAAGATATTTGCTTTTGCATTTTTATATTATTAATCGCCTTTAATAATATTAAGTTTTGCAAGTTTATGAAGGCGTGGACGAAGTGACCGGTATAACCACCATAGGTTATTTACACTCCTGATAGGGTTGCATATAAGCATAAAAAAAATCCTTGAAGTAATTTTACTACAAGGATTGAAAATTAAAAAGGAAAATGAATTTGATTTACCTTTTTAAAGGCTGGTTCATAATTCTCTCACCCAAATATTACGATAACTAATAGGCTCACTTTTATCGCCATGAGCCTGTAGCTTTATCGGTAATGGCCCATGAGGCGTATAAACAGGTTTTCCGATATAACGTGTTGGCCCTAGCAATGCAGTATTGTTCTGTATAACTACACCGTTAAACAATACAGTAACGTGGGCATTATTTTTTAAAGTGCCATCAGCATTGAAAATGGGAGCTGTCCAAATAACATCATAAGATTGCCATTCGCCTGGTTTTTTATTAGCGTTAACCAACGGGCTAAATTGTTTGTAAATACTCCCTGCCTGGCCATTAACGTACGTTTTATTATTGTATGAATCAAGTATCTGCAATTCATAACCGTCATCCCCTTTTCCTGTGGATGCCAAAAACAAACCACTATTACCCCGTGCCTGGCCCGAACCTGTAATATTTGCAGGAATACGCCATTCAATATGCAACTGATAGTTACCAAATGAACTTTTTGTCTCAATGTTTCCGGTACCTTTTTTTACGGTTAGAATACCATCGTCTACAGTCCATTTTGCAGGCAGGCTCCGGTCGTCTGTTGATACCCATTGGTCAGTGTTTTTTCCATCAAATAAAATAAGCGCATCTGACGGCGCATTCGAATTGGTCTTGCCCGGTGTTACCACTTTAGGAATTGGTTCCCATGCTTCAGTATCTTCTGGCTTCGCTTTTTCCTGCGCATTAGCACTAAAAAAACTGGCCGTCATTAATATCAGCATTAAAAAAACGGCCTTTATTTTAAATTCAGTTTTATAAAGCATGATTCTGATTTTTAAAGTAAGGTATTGTTAATATACGCGGCACTTTTAGTTATGCTTTGGTAAGCATCCATACCAAAGTTTTCCTGTTCCATAAATATGTGCTTTACGCCAGATAATTGTTGATATGCGAATATTTTTTTAAAGTCGATACTGCCCGAACCTACCTCGGTATTTAATTCTCTTTTGGCTTTGTCCATATCTTTAATATGCCACATGGTAAACCTCCCCGGATGCGCTTTGATCCATTTAATAGGATCTTGCCCGGCACGAACCACCCAATAAAGGTCCATCTCAAAATGCACAAGCGAATGGTCTGTTTCTTTCAATAAAACATCATATAGCATAGTGCCATTAATAGGCTCAAACTCGAAGTTATGGTTATGGTAGGCTGTATTCAACCCATTTGTATGGCAAATTGCAGCTATTTTATTGATCTTTGCCGCTGTTGTCTTAAAATCTTCGGTAGTTTTTCTGAACTTTTCGTTCAAGTAAGGCACAACGATGGTTTTTTGGCCTAAACTATGGGCGGCTTCAATATAGGCCTTAATATCGTCACCTTTACCTTCGGTAAAAAATTGATCCATACCGTAGTGACCACTAGGTGTAGTTAATCCATGGTCAGCCAATAATAGCTTGAAGTCTTTAGCTGATAGCCCCCAAAACTCACGTTTCGAAACATCATAACCAAATGTTTCAACCTCTTTATATCCGGCTTTAGCTATTTTAGCTACCACCCCCTTAACATCTTTGCCTATATAGTCTCGCAAGGTGTATAACTGCAACCCCGGCTTTAATGTGGATGGTTTAGCTAAAAGCATACTTGGTTTTGTAAGCATCAAACCTGCTGACAGGATACCCGCCTGCTTTAAAAATGTTCTTCTCTGTGTCATAATAGTGTGTTTATATTGTTATGATAGTTGTAATTTAAAATCTTAGGCCTATAACTAAACGTCACATATCCTGATCGCGTTCGTAAGCGAGGCGATCTTATCCGGATTTTTCGGGACAAACTCCTGAGCAACAAAGCCTTTGAACCCGGTATCTTTAATAGCGCGCATTATAGCCGGATAATTTAGCTCCTGCGTATCATCAATCTCATTTCTTCCGGGTACACCTGCTGTATGGTAATGGGCTATATATTGATGATTTTCGGTGATGTTATGAATTATATCCCCTTCGTCTACCTGCATGTGGTAGATGTCAAAAAGCAATTTAAAGTTTTCTGACCCAAGCCTTTTGCAGAGTTCAACACCCCACGATGTTCTGTCGCATTGATAATCTTTATGATTTATTTTGCTGTTAAGCAATTCCATCACTAATACTACTTTGTGTTTTTCGGCCAGGCTAATCAACGGTTTTAATCCTTCAACACAATTATTCCACCCTGTTTCGTTGTCCATTCCACGGCGGCTACCGCTAAAACAGATCAGGTTGGTGTAACCGGCAGCGGCTACAAGCGGGATCATTTCTGTATAGTTTTTAATAAGCGTTGCATGAAACCGCTTATCATTAAAGCCATCTGTAAGGTTAATTTCCGCACCGTTGCACATCGGCGAATGCAGTCCATGTTTTTTTACGGTGGGCCAATCTTTAGGACCCAATAGGTCAATGCCTTTGAGGCCTATTTTTTTAGCCTCAACACATAATTGCTCTAACGAGAATCCATGATAACACCAGCCGCATACAGAATGGTTAATATTTCCTTTAAGTTTTAACTCCATAGTTACCTCTTGTTGATCCTGATCTGCTTTAAAAGAACCTAACATACCAACAGTGCCTACCGCAGCAGTGCCGGCAATTATATTCTTTATTGCTGATCTTCGGTTTTGTGTGTTTGACATAGTATTTGTTTTATAATTTTTTATATTTCAGACGCTAATCCCAAGCCTTTTGTATCAGTAGTAGACCCTTCGGTTTGCCCCACTTCATTTTTATCTTTGAAAAACACGGCGAAGAGCAGTAACACAGCGGCAGCAATGCCAGCAGGTATCAGCCATATCATTTTCCAGTTATGGCCAGTTGGCGTATTGTAAGCATCTGATATGGCACCCGCAACACTAAAACCGATCAACATGCCAATGCCATATGTAGCAAGGGTTATCATGCCCTGTGCAGCACTTTTATACCGGGTTCCAGCTTTCGAATCGGTATAGATCTGGCCAGAAACAAAGAAGAAATCATAACACACACCGTGTAACGCGATACCTAATATGAGTAAAAAGCTAAGGCTGCCCGAGTTGCCATAGGCAAAGAATACATAACGTAATGCCCATGCCAGCATACCAATGAGAATGGTCCATTTAAAGCCAAACTTTTTGAAAAAAATCGGCAAACAAAGCAAAAACAACACCTCAGATATTTGTCCGATAGTCATTTTACCCGTTGGGTTATCAACTCTAATATCCGTGAGGAAAGTATTGGCATTTTGATAGTAAAAAGCAAGCGGGATACATATTAAGATAGATGCGATAAAAAATATCAAGAAGTTTTTATCTTTCAATAACTTAAGCGCATCTAAACCAAGCAACTGTGAAACACTTACTTTCTCGCCGTCTGATTTTTTTGGTGGAGTGGCCGGTAAAGTAAAACTGAACATCCCCAATAACAGAGACGCGATCCCTGCCATTAAAAATGTATTCTTCAGAAATCCTTGCTTCACGCCATCCGGAGAGTCCCAGTGGAATAAATAGCTAATAGCTAAACCGGCTATTATCCAACCTAAAGTTCCATATACACGAATGCTCGAAAACTCTTTTTCAGGGTCGTTCATCTGGTTAAAAGAAACCGAATTTACCAACGCCAATGTTGGCATATACAGTACCATATAACCTAACACATAAGGATAAAATACACTAATATCAGTAGCTGTATATAATTGATACATTAATAAAGCCCCTAAAATGTGCAGTACACCTAATATTTTTTCGGCATTGAAATATTTATCAGCAATTAAACCTATTATGAATGGTGCTATAATAGCCCCCCATGATTGGGTAGAAAAAACCGAGCCGGTTTGTGCGCCGGTAGCGTGTAAGGTATTGCCTAAAAAAGGCCCCAAAGTTACGAACCATGCTCCCCAGATAAAAAATTCCAGAAACATCATGACGGACAACTTGGTACGGATAATTGGGTTCATTAGCGGTTATTTAGGTTATGAGTTGGGTTGTTGCAATTATTTTACAGTCAGTATATATTTAACCATTTCTTTGGCATCAGCTACAGCGATGGTGGGATGCGGGGTCATAGGCACCTCTCCCCAATTACCTTTACCACCTTTAATCACTTTGTTAGCTAGGGTATCTATCATTGCATCATTTGCTGCTTTGTATTTATTTGCAATTTCTTTAAAAGCCGGGCCCACCAATTTAACCTGCTCTTTGTGGCAACTCATACAATCGGCAGCGGCCATTAATTTGGCTCCATTAGCATTTACGCTGGTTGTGCCAGCGGGCTCTGTACCCGTTTTAGTACTATTGGTATCAGCATTGGAATTTTGTGCCTTGGCACTTTGATTGGCAGCTGCAGTACTGTCGCTGCTTCCATTTTTATCTGATTTTGAATTACAGGCAGCTATTACTGCGCATAAGCTAAGGATCAAGATGCTCTTTTTCATTTTTATAAGATGTGTTGTATATGAGTATTTAGATTTTAAGTTTTATATTTTGGGTTAGTTATATCCCCAGTAAATTTTTATTAAATGCTTCATCTGCGCCCGTTGAGGCAAAATCGTCGAATGCTTTTTCGGTTACCCGGATGATATGATCCTTAATAAATTTAGCTCCTTCTTTTGCCCCATCTTCGGGATGTTTAATGGCGCACTCCCATTCCAGCACGGCCCAGCCTTTATAATCATACGCTGCCAGTTTGCTAAAAATGGCTTTAAAATCAACCTGCCCATCGCCTAAGGAGCGGAAACGCCCTGCCCGGTCTATCCAATTTTGATAGCCACCGTAAACGCCTTGTTTGCCTGTAGGGTTAAACTCGGCGTCCTTTACATGAAACATCCGGATACGATCATGATAGTTATCTATATATTCCAAATAATCAAGGCATTGCAATACAAAGTGTGATGGATCATAAAGCAAACAAGCCCGGGGATGATTGTTTACCTTTTCCAGAAACATTTCATAAGTTATACCATCGTGAAGGTCTTCACCGGGATGGATTTCATAACATAAATCTACACCTGCTTCATCAAAAGCGTTCAATATAGGCAGCCAACGGTTAGCAAGCTCGGTAAAAGCTGTTTCTACAAGCCCTGCAGGCCGCTGTGGCCAAGGGTAAACGGTTTGCCATAACAAGGCTCCGCTAAAAGTAGCATGTGAGTTGAGGCCTAAGTTTTGCGAAGCTTTTGCCGCGTATTTTAGTTGTTGCACGGCCCACTCTTGCCTTGCTTTAGGATTATTACGATGTTTTTCTGGCGCAAAGCCATCAAATAGCTGATCGTAAGCAGGGTTTACGGCCACAAGCTGCCCTTGTAAATGGGTCGATAATTCTGTGATCTCCATACCGAAACTATTTACAAGGCCTTTTATATCATCAGCATAGGTTTTACTTTCCGCTGCTTTTTGCAGATCAAAATAATTACCTGCCCAGGTTGGTATTTGGATACCTATAAAACCCAGGCCGCTTGCCCATTTACAAATGGCTTCTAAACTGTTAAAAGGTGGGCTATCACCTAAAAATTGCGCTAAAAATATTGCTGGTCCTTTAATTGTGGTCATAACTGTTAAATAACAAAATCAGTCCATTTATTGTCGGTCTTTCCCGATGCAATTACATGCTCTATAAAAGCCATACCTCTAACGCCTTCTTCTATGCCTGGGTAATCCAACCATTCGGGTTCAGGCTGTTTATTATCAATGCCCGCCTGTACACATAATGCAAAATTTTTATACAGGTTGGCAAATGCTTCAAGATATCCTTCGGGATGGCCTGCGGGTGTGCGGGTATTGTGTTGCGCGAACGAGCTTACATATCCCGAACCTGCCCTCCATATTTCCGTTGGTTTATCCAGCCATTTTACTTGTAACGTATTGGCATCGCTTTGCTGCCATTCCAGGCCGCCGTTTTCGGCATATACCCTTATTTTTACATTGTTCTCTTCACCCGCCGCAATTTGGGTCGCCATAAGTACAGCACTTGCATGGCCAGATAGCTTAAGAAGTACCGCGCCGTCATCATCAAGTTTACGGCCATCAACAACGATGTTTATATCGGCGCATAATTTGGTTACCTGCAAACCGCTAACATATTCCATTAAGTTAAACGCATGTGTGCCGATATCGCCCATGGCTCCTGCTATCCCGCTTTGAGTGGGGTCGGTGCGCCACGATGCCTGCTTGTTATCTGTACCCTCTATGAACGTACTCAACCAGCCTTGAGGATATTCTACATATACTTTTCTAACCTTGCCAAGTTTACCCGAAGCAATAAATTGCTTTGCTTCTTTTACCATTGGGTAGCCGGTGTAAGTATGGGTCAAACAAAATAATTTACCACTTGCTTCAACCACTTTCTTCAGCTCTTTTGCCTCCTGCAGCGAAAATGTCATGGGTTTATCCAGAACCACATGGAAACCATTCGCCAAGGCCAGTTTAGTGGGCGCAAAATGCACATGGTTAGGCGTTACAATGCTGATCACCTGAACGCGTTCATCTTCGGGTAATTGTTTTTCTTTTTCTATCAACTCGGTATACGAACTATATACCCTATTAGCAGGCAAGCCCAATACCAAACCGCTTGCTTTAGATCTTTCGGCATTACTGCTAAAAGCTCCGCAAACCAGTTCGTACAAGCCATCTATACGGGCGGCTATACGATGCACATTTCCAATAAATGCGCCCTGGCCACCACCGATCATTCCTAATCTTAGTTTCATTTAATAATATAATTTATCATAGAGCCCAGGCTTTATCCCCTTTTTTATAAGGTACATTACCATCGTAACGGCCCGGAACAGGTAAATAACGCAATGCCTTGGTACAGCCAACCTCGGATGTAAAATAACCTAAAAGCGTTAGCTCTTTCATCATTCTGAAATAATGATTAGGCGTATCCTTTTTTTGAGTTTTAGAATATTCTTTCTGTTCTTTATCCAAATCGGTCAAAAATGCGGTACGTTCCTGCGGGCTACATTCTGTAAAGATTTTATTATACTTTTTTTTGCAATCATCATCAAGTTGGGTTATCCCTTTATTGAATACGTCCTGATCTATAGGCTTATAACAATCTTTAACCATCATAGCCATAAAGGCCCCTACATTGGCGGCTTTAGCTCCCGGTGTACTGGTGGTCGGCAGAATAGTGTCGCCGATCTCATTCAATAAACTTACCTGATCCTGATTAAACAGGTCATTTACTTTTGCAGTGGGTGATTTACACCCGCTTAAAAAATATTCGGCACCCAGCACTGTACCTCCCATTATTATGGCAACCCGCGAAATAGCGTCTCTTCTGTTCATATTATTGGTTACTTTAGTTCACAATTAGTTCGTTTTTTTTAGTCTGTCTAAGCACCTAAATTCCACCCTTTACGATATTCTCTTTTTATAAATTGGTTGGCATCGTCAAAATTGGTGACCCGCATATTATCATTATCCCACAACAGCTTAATACTCCTGCCCGGATGGTCAAATCCCTGACCTGAAGCCCTTGGTTTTTGAATATCATAACCTCTGATAGCCAAATTGGCCATTAATAAAGCTTCGGTAAGCGGCCCGGCATGGCCAAATGAAGAGCTTAACTCTTTTTTTCCATAACCTGCTAAACAGCCTTCAACCCATTGCGCGTAATGGCCCTCGGCACTACCAGTAACGCGGGCCAAAGTTTTTTTAACATTTACCTCGTCCGTGCGTTTGATAGGCAGCAACTTTGGGTTTGAAGCATACGTATTGGCAATCATTTTTCCCTTTGTGCCAATAAATAATATACCGTTCCCGCCATCGCCAAATAGCTCATTTGCCTCTAACTCCTCGGGCCTTTCGGGTTGGATACCACCATCCATCCAATGCAAGGTTATATCATGTTTGGTTTTATGCGTTTTAGGGAATGTTAATGTAACATGGCTTGATGGCGGGCAACTATCCGGAAAATAGCCTCTTTTAAATTCATCAATATACACGCTGCCAACACTTGCCTGCACATCTTTAGCATACTTTAATCCTAAAACCCTAAAAGGTGCTTCCAGCAAATGGCAACCCATATCGCCAAGCGCACCAGTTCCATAATCCCACCAGCCACGCCAGTTAAAAGGCACCACTTTATCAACATACTCTTTATAAGGCGCTGTACCGAGCCATAGATCCCAATCTAAGCCTTTTGGAACCTCGGTTTTGCCGGCCGGCCATGGTATCCCTTGTGGCCAAATGGGGCGGTCTGTCCAGCAATAAACCGTGTGTACATCGCCAATTACGCCTTCGTCATACCACTCTGCAAGTTGCCTGGTGCCATCTCCGGATGCTCCCTGGTTACCCATTTGGGTAACCACTTTATATTTTGCGGCGGCCTCGGTAAGTTTACGAGCCTCATATAAATCGTGCGTTAACGGTTTTTGTACATATACGTGTTTGCCCAACTGCATGGCCGCCATGGCAATAATAGCATGGTTATGATCGGGCGTAGACACTGAAACAGCATCTATATTTTTTGATTCTTTATCAAACAGTTCGCGCCAGTCTTTATAATATTTTGCTTTGGGGAACGCTTTTACCGAATTAGCCGCGCGCCGGTCGTCCACATCA
>JANXTT010000104.1 GCA_025352225.1 Mucilaginibacter sp.
AGCTATATGGGAGGGCGTCCGCTCAACCTGCTCCTGAAATAAATCAATAACCGTCTTATACCGCGGGTAATCTGCTGCAGTATCATTGAACTCTACCAATAACTGATTAGTCTCCTGCCCGGTCAGCATCGCCAAAGATCCGATACGCCTATCCCTGGTAGCTCTGATTATCTGAAGCAGTACATGCTCAAAATGACCACGAATCCGCTTCACATCTTCCTGTTGAAGCAGGGTTGTATTGTAGCTAAAACTTATATTGAGTTCCTCAGAAACTCCTATAGTGATACATAAAGGATAATTAACCTGCTCGCTCAATCGGATATCTTCTACCTGTAAGGCCCATTGGCGCGAGGACAACACCTTACTCACCGGGTAATTCTCAAACACCAGGATACTGTCAAACAGATCCCCCTGTATCCCTGTCCACCGCTGAATATCGCTAAAGGCTGTATACTGATACTCCCGGCTATTCAGTTGCCCCTGCTGAAGCTGCTGCAACCAATCCACAATACCCTGTTCTTCATCAGCCAATCCCGAACGTAAGGGCAGCGTATTGATATACATACCCACCCTATCCTCTACTCCCGGCAAATCATCCGGGCGGCCGGATACCGTGAACCCGTAAGTAATCGTGCTATTCCCCGTATATCGGTGCAATAGGTAACTCCATAGTCCCTGCATGATTGTGTTAACCGTCAAACGGTGAGCCCCGGCATAACGCTCTATCTCTTTGGTTAAAACTGAATTGAGATGTAAACGCTCTTCCCGGTAAGTACCTATCCCTTTGTTTCTTCCCTGTACTCCTGTGGAAATAAAAGGCAATAATGTTCCACCTTCTAATCCTTTAAGATAGCCTCGCCAGTACAGCTCCTCCTGCTCTCTATCCCGCCGCTCCAGATAACGGATATAATCCTCATACTTCTCCTCTTCTGTAGTAACCAGCTCTTTACCACCTACTAAATTCTCATAAGCCTGTAACAGCTCGCTCATTAAAACAGGAAGTGACCAACCGTCCAGTAGTATGTGATGATGGGTCCATAGCATCCGGTAACGCTTCTCGCTCAATCGCAGTAATCCAACACGCATCAGGGGAGCAACCTTAAAGTCAAACCCCTTCCGGCGATCTGATAGCTCATACTCCTTCACTGCAAGTAATTGCTCCGCCTCACTCATATCCCGGTAATCCAAAACCTCCAACGGTACTTCTACTTCATGGTGTACGCTCTGTACCGGTATACTAAACTCATCAGGATGAAAACTGCTCCGAAGTATACTATGACGCTTTAGCAGATAGTTCCAGCTCTTGCCAAAAGCTTCTACATCAACATCAATCAGATCACCTCCGAATTGCTCTACATAACTCCCTGCATGTTCATCATATAAACCATGAAAAAGCATCCCCTCCTGTAAACCACTCAAGCGGTAAACACTATCGATCGCTCTTCTTCCTGTATGGCCATTACCCATCTTATCTAAGAAGCGACCCAATTCTGCATGACTAACCTCTTTACCTAGTCCATAATCTGAAGGGGTGTACACTTCTCCCCCTGATTGGAACTGTATTAGGCAGTGGGAGATCAAACGCTCCAGATATTTTATATAATTCTGTGCTAAATCCCAGATGGTTCCCTCACGGTAATGCATCGTGCTGTAACTCCAGCTCACAACCAGCTCTCCTCCCTGAACCATACTGTTAACCGTAAGTTTATCCCTGGTCAAATGGTCTTCACTGATACTATTTCCCGAAGATTCCGCGGCCCCTGTAAACCACTCACTTTGTCCTACAACATTATCCAACTGGCCCAGGTAATTAAATACCAGGTCCCAGGGCGCAATCTCCTGTAAACCCGTTTCCTTATTGATATATTTCAGTACTCCATAACCCAGCCCCTTTACAGGGATGCGCCTTAATGCCTCTTTTATACTCTTGATCGAATCACCCTCATCCTTCCCCGCACTCAGCAATACCGGATACATACTCGTAAACCAGCCTACCGTACGGCTCGTATCTACTCCCGGTGCTATATATTCTCGCCCATGACCCTCCAAACCAATAGTAACCTCGCTCTTTCCACTCCAGTTACATAATGTCTGTCCTAAGGCACACAGCAACAGATCATTGATCTCCGTATGGTAGACCCGAGGTACTTCATGCAACAGCTTTTGTGTCTGCGCTGCAGAAAGCCGGATGGTATATCTGGCGATATCTTTTTGACTGAACAATCCGGTATACTCCTTATCTCCAGGTAGGGGAACATACCTTTGAACTCTCTCCTGCCAATAACTCTTTTGAACTAATAATGCACTGCTTTTTCCATAATTCTCCAGGGCTCTGTACCATTGACGGTAGGAACTGCTCTTGCTGCCAAGGTCTGTTTTCCCCTGCTTTATTATCCCGCTCAGCAATAACTCTAAATCATCCAGCAGGATTCGCCAGGAAACTCCATCCACTGCTAAATGATGGATAATGATCAATAACCGGTTATGACTTGCCTCTGATGGGGTTTGCATCAAAACCACACGAATCAACTCTCCTTCTTCTATTTTCAAACTCCGATGGTACTTATCCGAACATTCTTCTATAGCCCCGGGCAGGGATGCCGCTTCCAGAAATTGAAAATCCTCTACAAGCAACTCCCCACTCACCGAACCGTATTCCTGCACCCAGCCCCTGAACGTGGGTTGGTAAATAAAACGCAAGCCGTCATGATGCGCTACCAGTACCTTTACTGCAGCCTCCAGGTCAGAAGCTTTTATACTCTTATCCAGTCCTATGAGCACACTCTGGTTGTAGTGAGAAACTTTCCTTTGAGTGGTTTCTAAATACCACTCCTGGATAGGTAACAAGCCGCTAACACCCTGTAACATACCCTGCTCGCCAACGCTAACTCCACCTGAAACGGTTCGGCCAGCTATCAGTACAGATAATCCCCTTATCGTTTGATGGATAAATATATCCTTAGGCTTAACTTCATAACCAGCTCGCTTCAATCGGCTTACAAGCTGGATAGTGATGATCGAGTCTCCTCCTAACTCAAAAAAGTTATCATGGATACCTATACGCTCTACGCCTAACAGTTCCTGCCAGATCTCTGCCAGCTTGATCTCCAACTCAGTCTCCGGAGCGACATACTGGTGAACTAAAAGCTCACTGGCATCCACATTAGGCAGGCTTTTCCGGTCGATCTTACCATTGGGCGTCAAGGGCAAGCTTTCCAGCTCCATAAACAACAGTGGAACCATATACTCGGGCAGCTTACCCGACAAGTAAGAAATGATTCCCTCCTTATCAAACTTCCCTTCCGGTACGACATATCCGGTCAGGCGCTTGTTGCCATGGGCATCCTCCCGCGCCAGTACAACACACTGACGTACCAGTCCGCTCCCCTGCAGCACACTCTCGATCTCTCCAAGCTCGATACGGTATCCCCTGATCTTAACCTGGTCGTCGTTGCGACCAGCAATTTCAATATCTCCATTGGGATGCCATCTAGCCACATCCCCTGTTTTATAGATCCGTTCTGTAGTATCGGTAATAAAGGGGTTCCGAATGAAAAGGTGGCTTGTTAATTCACTCTTCTTGAAATATCCTCTTGAGACTCCCTCTCCACCTATATACAAATCACCAAAAACTCCTATCGGACAGAGAATTCCTTTTTCATCAAGAATATATATACGTGTATTCTGAATAGGTTTACCAACAGTAACTTCTGATCTTGAAACAAGTTCGCTTGATGTAGACCAAATGGTAGTCTCCGTAGGGCCATACATATTATAAATCTTAGCCTCTGTTTTGAGAGATACCTTTTTAAGCAATTGTGTCGATAACTTCTCTCCACCTATAATTAGGTGCTTCAATGATTTTAAAAACTGATAAGAACCCTCATTGTCAACCAACGCATTTAAATACGAGGGAGTAATCTGTAAGGACGTGATTGGATTATGTGGAACCATCGGCGACGAACCAGGCCTCATGTAAGACTCTCGCAATTCATTCAAATATTTCAAGCCTTGAATTACTTTTTTATCTTCAATACCGAAATCAATTAAACATGCTATCTCAGTTACCCCTATAGAATATAATTTTTCGACAATATCCTTACAATGATCCTTAGTGCCAAGCAGGGCAGATGTATTCCAATACCTCTCAAATGCTGTCTCTAACAGCATATCTAAATCCAGTTCACTTAAAGTCTCAAATTCCATATTGAGATCTCCTGAAAGCTGCTTGATTAGGCTAATACTTGATTTTAAATAAGATTTAAATGGTTCTTTTACATCTTCTTTTACCTCGCCTAAATCAGAACCGATATATGTATGAAGCATTACTGCAATTTTTGCATCTTCTGCAGAATGACCGTTTTGCTTAAGCAAATATTTATAAATCCTAATATTCTCTTCTAATTCACCTATATCTTGTCCTAATAAGTGAGTCAAAATTCTGGCGCCTATCTGTCCGGCACTCTTAAATGTTTCAGAACTCCCGCCAGAGGTAATCCATATGGGCAACACCGATTGTATAGGTCTGGGAAATACCTTTATATTAACCTCGTTATTTATTCCATTTACCCTTTTAACATCCAAGCCTTTCCAAAGAGATTTTAGCTCTTCTATCTGCTTATGCATTATTTTTTGCCTTTGCGCATAATTTTCAGGGATTAAGGCAAAATCATCCGCATGCCACCCAGACGCTATTGATAAGGATACTCTACCTTTGGACAAATTATCAACTACAGCCCATTCCTCTGCAACCCTTATAACATTGTGAAGTGGCAAAACAACACTTCCAGAACGTATTTCTATATTTTTAGTGATTGTCGCTAAAGCTGCTCCTAATACAGCGGGATTAGGAAATATTCCACCAAATTCATGAAAATGTCGCTCAGGCAGCCAAACACCTGAGAAATTATTTTTATCAGCAAATTCGACAGATTTTAATAATAAATCATATTTGTTGTTAGGATCACTAACCTCATTAGCAAAATAGAATAAACTAAAGTCCATTAAAGTCTGGTTTAGACCCAAATACTTATCAAAATTGTTAATAGCTTTACTTTTCCTACTAATCGTTACCGAGACTCCACGGCTCAATGTCCAAACTAACTCTAAAATTGAAATATCAAAAGATATGGACGTTACAGATAGTAAATGATCTTTGCGATTTAACGGTAGTACATTATTAATTCCAAAACAAAAGTTCAGAAGGTTAGAATGTTCAACCATAACTCCTTTAGGCTTACCGGTCGAACCTGAGGTATAAATAATGTAAGCCAAATTCGAATAAGAGAGTTTGGTCTCGACACTACAATTCATCTCTTTGCCAATCTTAATCCAATCGGTTTCTAGGTCGATTATAATATCGGATTGCCTTAACAATTTAGATTTAGTAGATGAACTACTTATGACGATTGACGCTTCAGTATCCTCTAAAATGTATGTTATCCGGTCTTGGGGATAGTCTGGATCTATCGGCACATACACTCCTCCCGCCTTCATAATACCAAGGATACCGATTATCATATCTAGACCCCGCTCTATACATATTGGTACCAGCGTCTCCTCTTTTACGCCGTTGCTCCTTAAGTAATGCCCCAACTGATTTGAGCGCTCATTCAATTCCCGATATGATAGCTTCTTTTCCTCAAAAACAACTGCTAGATGATCAGGCGTATGCTCTACCTGTTCTTGGAATAGATCTAGAACCGTCTTATCCCGCGGATAATCTGCCGCAGTATCATTAAATTCTCCCAATAGCCGATCAACCTCTTGATTAGGTACGATACTAATATTTTCTATCTTATCATAAAGCGCTCCACTAAACTGCTCCAAAATAAAAACAATACGTTGAGCTAGTAAATAAGCTTCATCTGCGAAAAAATATTCCTCTTGAACATCAATTCGTAACTTTAGAGGCTGCTGTTTACCATAGTCTCTCCATTCAACTTGTAATGGATTTTTATCAAATTCACTTGTTAGATCAAATGTGATTGCTTGAATATCATCCCCATAATCTAATTCAAAGTTTAGCATCTGATAGTTAATCGTAACCTGAAATAAATTTCCACCAGGAGGCGTGTTAAGAGTTTTAGTCAAATCTCCTATTAAATAGTTTTGATTACGATAATCCGTTTTCTGTAATTGTGATATATTTCTTAAAAGATCTATTAGTAAAACATCTTTATTGTATTCTCCTTTAAAAGGTAAAATACCCATAAACAGCCCCAAATTATTACGTAAATGTCTGGGGCCTCTTTTATGGACAGTTGTTCCAAATACAAATTCAGATTGTCCGGTGGATTTCGCAAAATAAATGATTAACGCTGCTATTGTTATTTGTTGTAAGCTGCATTTTGTTTCAGATACCAATAAAGAGAATAACTTTCTCTGATCTTCATTTACCTCAAAAATATATGGTATACTTTTGTTTCTTAAATCCCTTTCTGATTGGTATCTTTTTTGAAAAGTTTTTTCAGGAAACTTCCTTATTCTTTCTTTCCAATACCCGCTCTCCAACTTATGATTCTCAGAATTATAATACTCCGACGCTTTAATTGCTTCATTAATATATGAGGGATAGTTAAACTCAAATTCATCTCTATTTAATAATGATAAATACTTCTTTGAAATATAGTGGCATAGAATAGTGCAACCATATCCATCAGTAATTAAATGATGAAATTTCGTAAAATACCAATGTTCATTATTAGATATTTTTAATAGATATTGTTCAAAAAGTAAATTTTCCTTTTTAAACTTAAATGGAGTATTATATTGCTCTTGTGCCCAAGATAAAGCACTTTGCTCGGGATTGTCCTTAACGGTAAAATCTAGTTGTGTGATTTCAAATCTAAGATAAGTTTCATCATAATAGAATACAGCTTCTAGGCCTTCAAAATCAAATCTCATTTTAAAGGCGTCAAAAACCGACGGTATTGAAATAGTAGCTTCTTTAAACTTTTCTACATCTAAACGTCCGACTAGTCTTGTATATCCTCCTGTATTGTAGCGCGGACTATCAATATTAAGCAATTGATCGATGTAAATATCTTTCTGAGCAGGATGTAAAGGGAACTGGCCTTTAAGCATTAAATATAATTAAAATGTATTTACGAGTAAATATAAGGACGAAGAGATCAAATTCTTTGTCTTTGATATAAAAGTTCTTTTTCTCCATACAACCGTTCAGCGATTAAACCCTTTTCTTTACAAAGTTTTACAAGTGCATTAGATTGTACAATCGGATTAGATTCATCAGTATATCTTACACTACTAATGAATTCTATCCAAGGCTCTTGTCCCATTGCATACACGTAAATTTCTTTGGGATGAAATATATCTACAAGTGACATTCCCTCTTGGCAGTTAGATCCTGCAAGCCTTCGACTTCCATCTTGATCTCGTGTGATTTTTTTGGACATTAAAGGGCCATACAGCCATGTTAATGGCGCACCATCACATTCCATCCCCAAAAACATTACATCTACATCTCCGATACTTTTATGGATATGCTTATACAAAGTTGATTCCACAATTCTAGAATCCGCTAAAAACATCAATTTAAAACCACTAATCTCTACAAGAAAACAAGACTTTGTTAGTATATTCAAATCGCTGTGTTCTCCAATGAATGGTAAACCGACAATCGAAACATCGTAAAAACGAATCGTTTCCATTTCACTTAATGATATTACATTCTTAAAACCAAGAACATTAAACATTAATTTTATATCTGGATCTTCTAATTTTCCGCTAGCCGAGGAGGGAACTATGACATTTTTAATCTTGTGTCTTAAAGGCAATAAGGTTTCAAATAATATATGATCCTGGTGATTATGCGTAATAAGAACATAATCAATAATATCCGGTAAATCTTCAAATGAAAAGCGGTCTACCTCAGACTGGTATCCATAATAACTAATTAGTGGGTCTACAAGAATGCTTACATCTTTAGTTTCGATTAAGATACATGCATGTCCAAAATATCTCATTCTAATTTTCTCACCTTTATATTCTTTATAATTTAAAGGAGCTATTTCAGTAAAAAAGGCTTCAAATAGAGTTTCTTGCGATTTAGATATGCCCAATATCGTTTTGACATATTCTAACGTTTGGGGTATTCTTTTCATTTTCGCTAATTCATCGATACCTTCATGCTCAAATGGTAAGTTTAAATGAACAACATTTATATTATTTAAACGTGGAGTGCTAAGACAAAAGGGCCTATGATCATTACTAGTAATCCACAAAGAAATACTCTGAGTGCTCTTGTCGTAATATTCGCTTTGATATAAAAGTGATTCAAAGAACCTAAAACCTGGATTATTATTTCGATCATAGTATAATTCAACATATCCTTTCAATAGATCCGGTATTTTTTTATATAATTTTTCTAGACCAAATCCTTGTGCTTCTAATAATAGCAGCCTATCTAGTTCTTTAACAGCATTAGCAAATTGAATTAATAATTCCCGCTTTTGAAGCGTGTTTTTTCGTAATTCATCTACTTCTTCAACCCGTACGCCTCCTAAATCCATAAAAGGGCCGCCCAGCATTTTTGGATTTTTTACTGCTTGGGCATGGATATCAGGAGCAGAAATGTAAGATTCCATTAAAGGAATATGTCGTCCTATAATATTAAGAGCGGCTGTCGCTGGAGATACTAGATGGCTCCATGCATACCACCTGTCAATTAATGGCTCTAAAACAACATTGGATTTTAGATACACTTTTTTTTCATTCATAATAACTTGTTAATAATACTTTATCTTAAACCATATTTTTTTTAACTTGCTTCATTAATATCCTACTTGTCAGGAACAGTCACCTTTTGAATTTCAATGACTAAATATCAGCATAGAACGCCGTTAAAAGGTCGGACACTTGACATGTGCAATATATCGTTATCTTTTTAAAAAATCGCAATTTTCGATTTTCTGAATAAAAGTTTTTGGATACCAAAAAGTACACGATCAGTTTTGCCGGGATTAATTAATATCCCCGCGGTGACCTTTAATAGCCAGCGTACCGAAGTGACCCTGATGAAATAACGGCATGAACGCCTATTTAAAAGAGATAGCCGATGTATGCGGGATAAATAAAAACCTAACCTTTCATATCGCCCGGCATGCTTTTGCGACAACCGTTACTCTAAGCAATGGTGTACCTATAGAAACGGTATCAAAAATGCTGGGACATAAAAATTTACATACCACTCAACATTATGCAAAAATCCTTGATATTAAGGTAAGTAATGACATGCAAATGCTAAAATTTTTTTGCAAAAAGGGGGGGCTACACTTGAGGGCACTGAAAAAGTCCTTGAGAATTAGAGTGTAAAAAAGGAGTAGAAAGCATGTTTTTTCTGCTCCTTTTTTTGTATTTTAAAGGTGTATTAGAACGCCTTTTAGATGTTAGCTCAACAACAACAAATCCAGTTCAGTGCTTTTTCGGGGTTATATGACTTGATCGTTCCCAAAGACAATCTTCTTCGAAAGATTAACGAACTGATAGATTTCAATTTTATTTATGAGGAATTGGTTGACAAGTATTGTTCGAATAACGGGCGTACGGCAGAAAGCCCGGTACGCATGTTCAAATATCTGTTATTGAAAACGATCTATACCTGTCCCCTGGCACCTGCAACATGGTCATTGAGGGTAAATTTTCAGGGATACCTTTTTCCATGTGCTGCACAATTTCGCTGATGACCTTATCCTTGAAGGCCAACGCTTTCAGTTCCTCTTTGAGGTTTTCTAAATTGTTTAAATTCATTGTTTTTGATTTAATGATTATTAAAAGATTACACCGATTACTTTTTGTTTAAAAAGATTACTTTTTTTTGTCCGGTTGATTGTTCCTTAATAGGACAGGATAACCCTCTTTAAGCTTTACTTTAATACGCTTCACCTTTTTGCCGAAAAGGGTTTTGGCAGCCTCGACACCCGCTCCGGCGGCTTGTGTGGCTAATGACTGATCCATCGACATGAATTGCATGCTTTGTATAGCATTGTCTGTACCGCTACGCATGGCATCTTCTGTAATTGCATCGGGTGCGCGGATACCTGCCATAGCATCCATATCATATACAGAAAGGTCAACGGGCAAGATAGAAGTGCCTAAACGGATGGTTTTAATATTCAAAATCAGTCGTTGGTTTGTGACCTGGCAAAGGCCGTATAATAATTGCTCTTTAGGTATCTTCTGCCCATGAATAACAATGCTGTCCAATAAACGCAGCTTTATGGATGTACCCGGCATGACCTTTTGATTATCAGCGATTACCGCGCGAATAGCTTTGTACAGGCTATCCGGTTCGGGTTTGGTTTCTTTTTTCAATTTTGCAGTTATCCGTTCCGGGTGCTGAATGTCCTGATTTCCGTTTTTAAGGTTTCCCTTGCCGCCGCCGAGCGCATAAAAGGCTAATGCCATAAAAGGCAATAAAAGCAGTGGTAACACAGTAGCATTTTTCGTTTTCCTTCTTCCTGTGTTTTCATGGAGTTAATTTTTTTAGATTAATAAAAAGTTATAAAATGGCTTTACAGATCAGGTAAAAACTGCCGCCGCCAAACAGTAGGCAAACAATGACAAGAAATAATACCTGTTGCCGCCTGTTAAATTTCATCGTCCGGCTATTCAACCAATCGGCGGTATTTGTCTGTAATGCTGAAAAGCTGGACTTAAATTTTATGGCCAGCGGATTAAGGCTAAAATCCCTTTGCTGTTTTCTGCGAAATAATCTCATGGCAGTGTATTTTTTACTTGTTCATCCTTGTTTTCCAGCGTTTCCCATTGCTCTATCAGAAACCCATGCGGGTTATTGTCGCTCCGGCTGACATTTCGCAGATAGCCTTGTGTCACTAAATTCCAGTCGTTGTCGATGTGGTGCAGATTAGCTTTTCGGTCGCAAAGCATTTAAAGGCGTATGGATATACATTCATCTCTAAAGAAATGCTGTCTATCTGGATATGTTGGCTGATATTGCCGGAAACGATGTTTGAATAATACCCGGCTTCCTTTAAATCATCATATTGCCTTTTGGCGCTTTCATCCGCTAAATAAAGGGCTTTGGTGATTGTTGCCTTTATGGCCTTGACAAAGACCCATTAGCAAGTTTTGTCAAGGGCTTAAGGCAATATTTTCAACATTACGGTTTACCGGATATGTATTTTCAAACGAGTTGGCTAAAGGATCATCCGGCTTTCATTAGGGCTATCCACCTACGGAATGAAGAACTTAAGAAATTTGACTGGAAGGCAAAAGCAAAAGAGCATCTCGAAGCACAAATAATAGATATTAATCTTACAGAATTGATCGATGCCTATCAAAGTAAAGTGGCTGGTTTTTATGAATGGTTCCAACTGCGGCAAGAGGAATTGCATGCTGCAGAAATCGCCAAAGTTGAAGATAAGCGTGCGGAAATAAGAAGTTTGGTGTTGCCCGATATATTAAATGCTATTTTACAATTTCCTGGATTGACAATAGTTGATTTTGAAGCGACAATACTTCCTTATATCGGCTACGATGAGCAAATAGTATTTGCTTTAATGGAGCCCGGAAGTAAAGCGGATTTTTTGTTAATAATTTTGAAGTCGATGGCAAATATAAGTCCTACAATAAAACGAAAAATTCGGGAAATCTACCAGCTTTCGACATAATTTGATTCTTTAGCAATGGCAGGATATTTACTATCTACCTTCTTCAGGTTCTACATATTCCGTTGCTAAGACCGCATAATTTTTTAATTGTTTTATCGCTTTTTCAACTTCAGGCTATAATAAATTTAGGAGGTGAACCGGGTTAAATCTTGCACGGTCAGCCTAGTCGTTGGAACATATTATCGATGATATATTACATTAGCTCGTTATCGAATTTCAAAATGAAACTTACCTACGAATAGGTGTTTAAGAAAGTAGACTGTAACTTAGGAATCAAATGCCGCTTTTAGTTTCTGCCTTACATAATTAGCATCCAAACCGCCATACCCACCTGTGAGATGAGCGTATAAGCCTTCCTCAAAACTTTCATTATACATAGCCGGCTCAATTTCTCCTTTCAACCATTCTCGTACCTCATCCGGTCCATTTTTCAATAGATGTTCAAAATCATCGACATTTTCCAGGACGTAAACGAGATCTTCAAAATCTTTACTGGTTCGGTAATCATTGTTACCGCGCCCTTTAAATGCTTCCCATTTAGAAGCAACAAAATAAGGAAGGGTAAATATCTTAATTGTTGTTTCATCATCCAATTGAACTTCCTGAGCAGTAGCGAAACCATCTGGATACCAACGATTGCTAAAACCGATAGCTTGGGAATCAGTAGGCATCACATCAACAATAATTCCCTGGATCTTATATCGGCAAATCACACCAGATAAAATATCATTTTGAAATCCAATGCTACGTAACCACTCTTCTAATTCTGAATATCCCCTGTAAGTAGCCAATTCTACAATTACATCCACATCATCCGTTGGCCTTACTTCAGACGCTAGGTCGCTATTCGTTGCATACAAGGCGACTGTGGCCCCGCCAACAAATACATAATCCTGTTTTAAGTCTTTAAGTGCCAGACCTCCGGCCTTCATTCTTACCAGATTTTCGTGCATCATTGGTCAAAGTATTTTTTTAATAAATCCATGGCTTTGTCCTTTTCCCTTACTTTACCGACCCGGATACTGTCGATCAGAGCCAACATATCATATAATTTGTCGTCTTGCAATACCGCCTGTACTTGATTGGGATATAGCGGTTGTATTGCCTGACCTTTAGCATTCCCACTAGCATAAGGCCAAACATAATTTTCCTGCGAAACAATTTGGTCTTTTAACACGGGTGCGCTATGAGCAGTCGGAATTCCACGCCCTATGGCGCCTGGTTCAGCAGGAAAAACATAGCCCAAACCAAATTCAATAAATTTCAACAATGCACTCTTGAATACCTTTTTCTTGTCGGGGCTGATCAAACCTGCAATTGCAGAGCGGTTCAATGATTCACTTATCTCAGACTGGCTAATATTTAGCCCTGTAGATAAGTCTTTATTCAACCACCCATTGTTTAATGACAATATCTTTAATAGTACTACTACATCATGTGGCCGCATACCATTATGTGATTTCATATTACAAAGATAAAACATTATTCTCAATTCGAAAATCGCGAATTGAGAATAATGTCAAGATGGTATTGATATCTAATGAATTTTAGTAATTGCCTTGTGTGAGGTCTACTTAGAATTCAGACTGTAAACAGATGCGCGCTTGGTACGCGCAGACCCACATTTGTTATACCATCAACCATGACAAAGTTGCAAAGCAGATAAGGATAGCGTTAAAGAACGCTAACAACTGTCGCCAAGACCAACGTTTGCCCTTCGACTTATTTTCTTCGAAATAATTTTTTTTGTTTTGCTTGTCGGTTTCTCGATTACGATCAATCTGCATCTGATCCCATTTGTTCGACCATCGTATCTCGTTTCCAATGATCCAGTAATGAGAACGGCAATCGAAATTCCAGTTACCTATCGACGGACTAAAGGTTACACCTTTACCATTATACTTAAGCTGCCAATCCGTAGGAGTGATCGGCATGATAACAATATTGCCACAACCACATGCGCACTTATGCCTCGCAGTCTTATATTTCATGGAAATATATAATATACCTTCACTCAATAGTTCAGGTATAAATTCGACGAATTCAACTTTCAAAGTCTTCATTGAGCAATTTTCCGGTGTTAATGAAATAAAGTAAATTATATTCCTTTTTAAGGTTTTGATAAAAGCCAACATGCTTCTTCCAAGTGATTACCGCAAGCGCGGCATTCAGCGAATTCAGATCGGCGATCTGGATGTTCGTCGCATATTCATTGTCGGCGACCTCTTCTTTACCGATCCGGTGCTCTAAATGATCGTTTTTGTTGGCCGACCCTTTGGTAACACGGATCGTCCCCATTAGCGCGTCGTCAAGAGCGTTGACACCCAACCCTACATCGATAAAAGGCAGGTTCATTTCCACAAGCTTTGTCGTGATAAAATGTCGTACCGCATTTTTATCAACGCTGATAAAAATGAAGTCGAAGTGTTTTAACATCACTACATTCTCCGGTGTGATATATTCGCGATGGGCAACGATACCAGTGTGCATTTCGCTATAGATATCCCGGTAGTAATCCACCTTGTACAACTCTTCGGATGCTTCAAACTTTTGTCCGGGCGTTGCGCCGGGAGCCCGGAATGCATTGTGCAATTGGAACAGGTCACCATCAAATATATGGATCTCATCGACCGGGGTTTTAGCAACCAGGTCAAGCGTGTAAGCGCCGGTGCCGCCCATGCCGACGATGGCTATTTTTAACCCGGCGAATTTTTCGTTGAGCAATTCGATCTTTGCGCGCGAAGAGTTCGTGTCCGGGTATTTAAATACATTTCTCATGATACATTTTGTTTTAATGGCCTCCAGGTTGCCGTAGGATCTATGACCCGTGCTTGAGAACCTAATATTTTGGCATAAGTCGCCACCTTCTCATAATAATCCGGATAATTACCGCTTGCCGGCTTACTCGAAAAGTAATGGTCAACGGTCAACTCTGTGGTAAGGCGTTGCTTACTACTGTTGTTAATAATACTGTCCAGGGCTATGCCATTGGCATCGCATGGTGTTGAGCCGCAAAAAAAGATGGTGTGGTCAGGTGGGCGGCCGGTCCGCGTTGGCGTCGCCAACGTTAACAGACATACCAGCGTCCCATATTTAACCATTTTTTCTGCATCGACATACGGTATGTGGCGGGTCATTAAATACCCGCCATCTACCGAAATGTCAAAACCTTCTTCGAGCAACCTGCTCAGATCGGGGCTATGATTTATCAGTTGCTGTTGCATGGAAAATCATATGATCTTTTGTAAAAACTTCAGTTCCCTTTACCATGGAGCCTTCCGGGTTTTGTTTTGGCCCATCCTCGTAGGCTACCGTGTATACCATAGTTGGCCGGTCGTCATAGCTGCCATAAGCCAAAATGATCACTTCTTTGAAAGAGATTTTTTTCTTGTTCCAGATCTTTGGCACGCCGCTGATGATCAACGTAATGGTACAATCTACTGCGCTTGTATAAAACTGTTCGATCCCCGGTTCTAAAAGGTCAACCTTGTCGTCGTCGCCGATAAGTTGATCGATCCTGCTATCGCTTGTTTTAAGGTAAAGTGCATCTTGCTCATCCAGCTTATCCAACTCCCGTACATGTTTACCTGTGATGTAGCGTTGATGCCATTGAAATATCGCGCCATTGATCTTCAATTCGAAGTCCTTCCCAACAAAAAAGTATTCGATACCCGGCCGCGCAAGGTCTACCTCTTCATCATTTTCAATGAGGTTGTCTACCCAGGGTGCCCGATTCTGCATGAACAGTTTTGCGTCCAGCGGAATACCGGCTACTTTTTTGATCTCCCTGCCAAAAAGGAATTGCTGGCCTGTTACGTAGTTGTTGTCCTCCACGGTGAAGGATAATTTTCCCGCGACTTCCGCCGCATTTTTTTCTGAATTCATTTTTTTAATTTCTATTCGTTATACAATTTGTTACCGGCCTTACAGCCTTTCGACAGAGTATGCGTACAACTATTGTAGAAATCCTAAGAATTCATGTAATTTGCTGTAGCTTTCGAGGTGCGGCCGGGAGCGATCCCGGGAAGTCGCCAAACTTTGCCCCTCTGGTTAGTCCGATCACCCTCTGCTGGCGATCGGGCTTTTTTATTTTATCAACCCATCATTTTTCCCTTTCTTTTAATATTGTGTTTAAAACACTGCGACACATTAACGCTACAAATATAATGAGTGAATCTAATTATATCAAGTGTTAAATTTAGATTTACGTAATTTATAACGAATATAAATAGATTGCTTTGTTGTATTTAGATTTTTTAGTATATTTGTACAAAAAATGGCAATGAAAACACTCGGAAAAACCTTAAAGGACGCTCGTGAAGGCGTACCTTTTACGCTAAAACAAGTGGAAGAAGCAACCGGCATTTCTAACGCTTATATCAGCCAGCTCGAAAACGAAAAGATCAAGAAGCCTTCCGCTAACGTTTTGCATAAACTTGCAACGGTATATAATATAGAGCTTCAGGTGTTATTGGCGGCGGCCGGCATCATTGAGGAATCGGACACACCAAAGACCAGGATGCTTAATTCCGTTGCTTTATCATCTCAGCAACTGTCAGGAGACGAAGAAGAGGCATTAATGAGATACCTGAAATTTCTAAGACACGAAAAACGCAATGGTTGAATCTCACAACAGGAAGGATATTGAGGATATCGCTTATGATATTCTTAAAGCCAGCAAAAGCTGGGGTAAATATCCAACCCCGGTGGATACGATAGTCAATTATTCGGACTTGATCGTCAATAAGACTGTAGATGTATCTAAAATCCATCATGGTTATGCATCCAAGGTGACTGATTCCCTGTTGAGGGCCTTATCGAAAGTGCGGGGCATATTTGATAGAAGCGAGAAGACGATATATCTTGACTTGTCTCAAAATGATCAAAAAAAGAATTTCGTGAAACTGCATGAGGTGGGTCATGGCATTTTGCCCTGGCAAAATCAAACGGCGTCATTTTTGGATGACGATAATACTTTGAGCCTCGATTACCGGGAACAATTCGAAGCGGAGGCAAACCTTTTCGCATCGGCGACGCTTTTCCAGCTGAACCGGTTCGAAGATGAAATGGCAAAACTGGAATTCGGCTTGAAAAGTGCGATGGCTATCGCCAAGATGTTTGGCGGGTCGAACCATGCCGCGCTCCGCCGGTATGTGGAACGCTCAAATAACCGCTGCGCATTACTAGTATTAAAACACATCACCCGCAAGTGTGAACTGGTTAACTGCGGCGTAAGGAATTACTTCCAATCGGATAAATTTTCCCGTCAGTTCGGTTCCGTAAACTGGCCGGAACAGATCGGGGTTGACTGGCCGTTTGTACAAGACTATTATATCGGCCGGAGGATGAAATTTCAGGGCGAGTTGTCCCTTAAGACCGTAGCCGGGGCGACTGACTTTCAGTACGATTTTTTTGATACGTCCTATAATGCCTTTGTGCTAATCTATCCGAAAGGAGAAAAAACAAGTGGAAAAACTAAGGTTATCCTTTCCCCCTAACACAAATGTGTTGAAAACATTTAAGTTTAATAATCTTATAATCAATGCGATAAGATATATAAATACTATTTTGTTAATAACTATTGTTAACAACAATTAATTTATTTGTCGTTTTTGGTATCTTATTAGCAATACTCATCGTATATTTAATAACTAAACATCTCAATCATGTTAATGTCGCATAATACTTCAGATCAGGAGGTTGATTTTTTTCTATCATTCCTTTATAACGCGATTAATGGGGATGACCGCTACAAACCTACGATTACTTCACTACTTAAAGACGCTAAGTCTTTAGCTAACGGCACGTCCGTGTTCGATTTGGACAAGACCTCTTTAAATTTAAAGATACTTATCGACCGATTTGCGCATGACTGGCTTTTGAAGGTAGATGTTGATCAGCCCACAACGGATGACCTTCGCCAGTTGCAGCAGATCATTAACGATCACAAAAATTATGCGGTAGCGTAAGGCTGCCGTTTACACCGATGCTTCCAGTCAAAAGGCTATTATATCTGCAGCTCTATCAGGCTGAAACACTCATCACGAATTCACGTAAGTACAACTTCTCGGATACCCAGAAAGATAATTACCTGAAGAAACTCGAGGAACTTTTCAAAGGGATTAAGAAGAGCATCGAACAGGGTTTCGACGATGCCAAGATCTTTGAAAAAAAGAGCCATCTTGACTTTATTTTTAAGAGCCTGGAGTTTTTAAAAGACAGTACGCTCAACACCATTCCGTTTGAAGTGGTTGGTTGCCTGAACAAGGCCATGAGCGACTGGATTGATGCACAAAAGTTCATTATCGTGACCAGCCTACAAAATAACCTTTATTCATTCAGTTACGATCTTTCGTACGCTATGAATAAAAACTTTTACCAGTCACTGGAAACAGAGTATGGAGTGGTGTTCGATCAGAAACTTGTACAGATCAATTTGCCGCTTACGCTGTCAAAAGACTACCTATCCTCGGTTGCCTTATACCATGAACTGGGACATTTTGTCGATCTGCAACATTCCATCACTTCAACGCTCCGGTACGCTATTGAATTGAAACAGATCGCGGTAGCAGATGTGATTTCCTATATGCCATTTTTGACCGCGCCGGTTATCGATTCGATAAAATTAGAATATCATCTGGGTGAATACTTTTGTGACCTTTTCGCTGCCCAGTACATTGGCGAAACCTTAGGTTTATTTTTGCAATACATAACCAGCATTGCGAACAAGGATAACCTGACACACCCTTCGATAGTAAACCGGGTGAAGGTGATCTCAGATTTCATCAATGGTAACGACAACCCGATCGTCAATCTGATCCAAACGGGCGTTACAGCATTGACGGGCAAAAATTTTGCCATCAGGTATGATAAGATCGTTTCTGACGACTTCTACAAACTGATTCCTTATGAGATCAAATCTGAGGCTGAATTGCACGGAAGTATTATTTACGGCTGGCAGGTTTGGCTAGATGATATCGATAAGTTCAACCAATGCATGGGTTACAACGTCAATCTGTCGGAGCCAACAATATATCGGGTGATCAATAGCCTGGTGGAGAAGACGATCGGTAATTATTTCACCATTCAACATTGGGAGAAGAATAAGGCATGAGCAGTATCATTACATCCGACGCGATAAAGAAATTAATAGCAGAAGAGAAGCTGATCATCAGGCCGCTGCTGGAACAGGAACAAATCACAGAGATCGGTATCGATTTTCGTTTAGGGGGCAATTTTCTTGTGTCGGTTCAAGGCCGTGAACCACTCATCAATGCCTCACTAAATAATGAATTCGGCCGTGGTTCATCTCGATATTTTTTCCAGGAAACGCGCCGCCAGTTAGGTGAAACCTTCATCTTACATCCTAATCAAACTGTTCTGGCGACAAGTCTCGAATATGTAAAGTTGCCTGATAACTACGTACTGAGTTTATGCATGAGGAGTTCTTATTCAAGGCTAGGACTAACTATGTCAACCATCGCGCAACCAGGATATTGCGGTTGTCTTTCTGTTGAGCTCAATAATTATAATAACAACCCGATTAACCTCTCGATAGGTGCGCGTTTATTTCAGGGGCTTTTCTATGAAACTGATAAGGGAAGCAGGTACTTTGATAAGCCGCGTAAATATGTCTGTAATGTGCGACCTGAACCATCCGCAGTAACCAATGATGAAGATCTTAATGTGTTGAGTCGGCTTTGGAAGACCAGGAATCATATTTGACAAAAGGGATCGTGTTAGTTTGAATCAGACAAAAGTCTTAAAGGGACCATCATGCGAAGAAAGGCAATTGAAAAATTAAAGCGAATTCATTCCTGTTACTAAAAATGTCAATATTGCAAATGTATTTTTTAAGGGATCAGCGACTTAGACAAATCGCGATTGGTTGAGGCAGGCTCGCCTAAGCAACTGCTTAGAACTGGTATTACCTATTCTATATAAAGCATTATTGATCTGGAATTTTAACGTTCTAAACGTCCGATAAACATCCATTTTAAATTACATTACTACTTATTATAATAAAATAACCGTATATTTATATCAACGATTTAGAATCATTTATCCATTGCGTGATTCGTAAAGTACTTGAAATTTGAATTTGTAATATATTGTAAATGAGGCAGTTATGAACAAAGTTCATGACCCGTCCATTCCGCTGAAAAGTTAAAGCCCTGTAAATCAAGAATTTACGGGGCTTTTTTATGGTCTCTAAAACTCCCGAACCTTACCCTTTTAGAAATAAAAAACCCTCTAATTTGCGAAATTAAGCGGTTTTTGCATTTTGACTCAATTAAAATCATCCAAAATACACTACATCTCATTGCGTCTTTTGTAGCGTCTTTTTTTGAGAAAAAAGACGCTTTTCAATTGGTAACAAATTGAAAATGAGCGTTTTTGTGATTATTTGGCAATTTGCTATAAATGCATTCCTTTGGCATTGATAATCAGACTGTTGAAATGCAACCTATTTGGATATTGCCTCAGCTTTTAGTCATATTATTTTGATTTGAGGCGAAGGCTTTTAGCTTTAGCGACATTTAAAAAATTGTTATGTTAGAAAAAAGCTTCGGGTTGTTTTATTATTTAAAACAGGCAAAAAATCAAAAAGAACAGAGACGGTATGTATACCTGCGTATTACGGTAGAAGGCGAGCGCCGGGAAATATCCATCAAAAGGCAATGGATTCCTGGTCTATGGAACACAAAAACAGGAAGAGCAACAGAAATCAATGAAGAGGCAAATGAATTGAACCGGTATCTGGATACCATTTCCAACAAGGTTAATCAAATACAAAGAAATCTCATTGATGACAGCAAGCCGGTAACAGCGGAAAATATAAAAAACATTCTTACAGGTAGAGGAGAAAAGAAGCATTTCATTCTGGAAGCGTTCCAAGAGCATAACAGGCAGATGAAAGCTTTGATAGGCAAAGATTTTGCCCCGGCTACTATAACCCGCTACAAAACAGCATGCGCACATTTAAGCAACTATATCAAATGGAAGTATCAGAAGAATGATTTTGAGATTAAGGATTTGAATTATGAGTTTATCTCACAATTTGTATTCTGGCTTAAAATTGAAAGAAAATGCGGTCATAACGCGGCTATAAAATATTTAGGTAATTTCAAGAAAATTGTTTTGGAATGCATGAAAAGAGGCTTGCTGGTCACCGATCCGTTCCTGGGCTTCAAAAGTAAACGAAATGAAGTGACCCCGATTGCCTTAACAAAAGAAGAGCTGATCAAAATCATGAATAAAAAATTTGACATCGAAAGGCTTAGTCATGTTCGTGATATATTCCTCTTCAGTTGTTATACAGGATTAGCTTATATTGATGCATACAAGTTACGTAAAACGGATATAGTGATCGGCATTGACGGTGGCATGTGGATCACTATAACCAGGCAAAAGACTAACTCAAGTACAAGGCTTCCTTTACTTCCCCATGCAATAGCAATTCTTGCTAAATATCAGGACCATCCAAAATGTGTAAGCAAAGGTACAGTGCTGCCGGTATTGACGAATCAAAAAATGAATTCTTACTTAAAGGAGATTGCTGACCTATGTGGTATAAGAAAGAAACTAACCTTTCACATTGCTAGGCACACGTTTGCTACAACAGTTACTCTTACGAATGGTGTACCTATTGAAACGGTGTCAAAAATGTTAGGGCATAAGTCACTTAAGCAAACGCAGCATTATGCGAAAATCGTTGATCTGAAAATAAGTGAAGATATGAACACTCTACGCAAAAAATTAAATATGCAACTATAATCCAACTGGTGTTCGCATTTTGCGAACACCTCATACTTACATGTCATTTTAGGATTAACATTAAGAATCTCTAATCGAGTATTGCGACAGCGTCAATTTGTAATGACCAAGTTCATGACTGATTGTGAAACCGGACAGACTATTAAAATCCTTTTCATTGTTACGGCTCATTATTGGATATTATCGGCTCGTATCGGCTCATTTTATTTTAATTATTTTGTACCTTTGATCCATGAGTAACGTAAGCGTCCACACTTTAAACCTTGATTTAAATTGGGAATTAATCACCCTATTAAGCGAAATTGACCGGTTCGATGCAGCCTGGACTGCCATAGAGCGCAGAGAAGGCCAAAGTTTAAAAGAATTAAAGTCTATCGCAACGGTTAGAAGTGTGGGTGCATCAACAAGGATTGAAGGCTCTAAGCTAAGCGATGCTGAGGTTGACGTGCTTTTAAAAAATATCGATATATCAAAACTACAAGAAAGAGACCAGCAGGAAGTGGTGGGTTATTTTGAAGTGCTGGATTTAATCGGTGAACATTATAGCGACATTCAGATTTCAGAAAATGGATTGAAAAACCTGCACAATCAATTGATGCGGTATAGTGAAAAAGATCAATGGCATAAAGGAGATTACAAGCAAGCCAGTAATGCGGTTCAAGCCAACATGCCGGATGGAACAACGCAAATCATTTTCCAAACTGCTGAACCTGGCTTTGCCACAGAGGAAGCAATGCGTGCATTAGTGGAATGGCATGATAAAGATAATGCTGCGCATCCATTAATTAAATGCGCTTTATTCAGCTACGAGTTTGTAACTATACATCCCTTCCAGGATGGCAACGGTCGTTTAAGCCGGCTATTGGCAACATTGTTATTGCGTAAATATGGCTACGAGTGGATTCAATATGTAAGTTTAGAACACGAGATCGAAAGCCAAAAAACAGAATATTACCGTGTACTTAGAAGTTGCCAGGCACAACGGCCCGGCGAAGATATAACGCCTTGGGTACTATTTTTCCTGAATTCTTTAAAGAATATACAGACTTCCTTGTTGACCAAATTAAGCACTCATGGAGTGGAAAGAAGCATTACCAAAAGAGACGCAGCCGTATTGGTTATTATTGAAAGTAATCCCGGCATTAAATCGAGCGAGATCGCTAAGAAACTGGATATTTCCAGCCCAACCATGAAACGAATATTGGCTGAGTTAGTTGAAAAGAAATTGATTGAAAAACAGGGTGCAGGGCCGGGAACGAATTATAATATTTTATAAAACTATTAGCTCATTATCGGGCATTATCGGCTCATACCGGCTCATTTGACTATGATATGTATACAATAAGAGCATCATTTTCCGATGCATACAATAAGATTCTTGAAGACATAAAGCTTCAAATTTTAAAAGAGCCTGATTCCACCATTATCGGAACGACTACAGAAGAATTAGCGGATTACTACTATTCAAATAAACACTACGATCCCGTAAAAATAGATCTGGAAAGAACTGAAACACTTGAACAAAAAAATGAGGTAAGGATTATACGGGCTGACCAGCGCGAAAACTCTTACC
>JANXTT010000131.1 GCA_025352225.1 Mucilaginibacter sp.
AAACGCTAACATCATGGGGAGCGTATGTAAATGCCCGTTTTCAGGCTTATGCCGGGTTTGGAGCCTATGCCAAATCGTTTATTCAGTTTATGCCCGAGGCTATATTGTATAAAAGTGTGGATACACATTCCAACTTTGTCATATCCGAAAGGTTGGGCGGAGGTATAACTTTGGGGCATGCCGCGTTTTACCAGTCGATGTTTTTGGGTGGTGAAGGCAACCTGATAGGATACCGGCAGAACCGTTTTGCAGGTGAGCAAATGATATATAACAATATTGATGTGCGGGTTAAGCTGAACAATTTTCTATCGTATATTTTACCTGGACAATACGGTATAACCGGTGCTTATGATGTGGGGCGGGTTTGGGACAGGACAGAAAAAGCTACTTCGGTTTGGCATAATGGCGTGGGCGGGGGTATTTATTTTTCGCCGGCAGATATGGCCCTTTTTGAAGTTAAGGGAGGTTATTCGCGCGAGGGTTGGTACCCTTATGTCAATTTTAAACTAACATTCTAACTAGTTGTTCGTTTAAATAATAGTATGCAAACAACTATCATCAACATCAGGGAGCATTTACTCAAAGAGGAGTTTATAGAAACGGCCTTCTCTTTTAAACCCTTTGTTAATTATTTAAAACAACGGGTTGATGTTGAGCAAACTATAAAATCGGAGTTTTACAGGTTTGTGCTCAATAAATTTAAATCATATCCTCATCTGGAAACCGATAGCTTATCTATTAAAGATGTAAATCGATACAAAGATGTTTTAGAATTGGTTTATACCATCTTGTCGCCAGCTATTGACGATGAAAATAAGTTTTACTGGGCACTGAGCGGACCTGTGCCTTCAAAAATACTTTATAGTACCGATGCTTTTTTTAGCTTTTTAACCGATCATAATGATAGGGATCTGAACCATATCAATGATGATAGTTTTGCGTTGTTCCAAGAGCGGCAAATTGATTTTGTATACAGGCTGATACTCCAAAAGTTATACAATTTTCCGTCGGATATTAAAAACGACATTGTTTACGCACATACAGACCCTGCAACCCACCTGCCTAAATATTACAGAATACATACCGACACCAATTTTATTGACATCACCGTAAAGGGTAAACTGCCCCAGTTAAGCACCGAGGTAATAGAACCTTTTTTGTATGAGGGTGTAGGCATGGATGTTTTGCAGAACCACATACCGCTCGGTATGTTCAGTCTGGAAGGTTTTTCTGTAATCACGATTGATGATATTACTGCCGAGCAGGCTATTGAAAACATCAGGGCATTACTGGTTGACCATACCCGCGAGCAGAACGAGTTGTATCCCGACGTTATCCGGTCGTTAAAAACCTTATCGGGCAACCCATCCATTGAATTTGGCTTGCTGCCGTTTTTACGTGTAAACGGCAAACTGATATTTGATTCGGAAGAATGCGCCCATAGTATGCTGATTAAAGCGGCAAAAGCGCATAACATGGCGCAGGAGACCTATACCTCGTTTATTAACCATTATATTGAAAGCCCAGGCGCAAGGTTTTTCAGTACCATATCCGACAGGAAGATAGAAGAGTTCAATTTTCTGAACGCCATTAAACAAAGCGGTGTAAGGTCGTACGCTATTTTACCCGTTTTCTACAACCGTAAGCTGGCGGGTATATTGGAGGTCTATTCGGCAGAAAAGGTGGTTTTTTACGAAAAATTATTATCCCGGCTACAAAACGCTTTGCCGCTGATAGCGCAGTTACTGCAATATACTACTGAGCAGTTTGACCTGAGGATTAACGATGTGATCAAAACCTATTTTACATCGTTACAACAACCTGTAGAATGGAAGTTTAACGAGGCGGCCTGGCATTACCTCTTGGAAAAGAACGACGGCAATGATAAACCCGAAATGGGAACAGTTACCTTCGAAAAGGTTCACCCTTTGTATGCGGCCATTGACATCCGCGATTCTACCATTATAAATAATGCTGCATTGCAGAAGGATATGGATGCATTTATAATAGCATTATATGATGCTGTTGAGGCGTTGAAAATCCATTTGCCCAAAAAAGCTGCTGATAAGTTGGTTACTAAATTTTTGAGTTGGTTAAAAACTTTAGCAAAATTTAGAAATGCCAACGACGAAAACATGATCAATAATTTGGTACAGGGTGTTATCACCCCATATTTAATCGGCATTAAAAATGATTATTCAGATACCAATAATATCATCAGTTTGTATGAAAAATCGGTTCATGAAAAACGGGGTGAGGTTTATGCTAACAGGCGGGCATTAGAAACATCCATCCGCCAAATTAACAGCACGCTAAATCGTTATTTTGAGCAGGCACAAGCCAGGCTCCAAAAAATATACCCCTGTTATTTTGAAAAATTCAGATCAGATGGGGTTGAGTACGATATTTATACCGGGCAAGCCCTTGCCCCCCAGCTCGAATTTACACCAGAGCATTTAAAACAGTTCCGTAGCTGGCAATTGAAATCATTGTTCGAAGTTGCCCGAATAACCAACGCTTTAAAGCTCAAAATGCCCGTTCCGCTTGATGTGGCCTCGTTAATATTTGTACATTCAAGCCAGATAGATATATGTTTCCGTAATGATGAGCGGCGGTTTGATGTAGAAGGGTATTACAATATCAGATACGAGGTAATCAAAAAAAGGATTGATAAAGTATGCATCAGAGGTACAAAAGAAAGGCTAACTCAACCCGGTAAAATAGCTATTGTTTACTTTAACGATATGGAAGCCGAAGACTATATTACTTATATCAAAGAAATGCAAACCGACGGTAAGCTTAAAAAAGACACTCAGTTTATAGAACTTGAAGATTTACAGGGAGTTACAGGGTTGAAAGCCTTGCGCGTAGGTGTGAATTTAGATTTCTGACCTTACAACTGCTAGTTGTTGACTTTACTTTAAATAACAAAATTATTGTATAACAATAATTAATTTCAAAAAACGTAACATGTGCGATTGAGTTAACGTAATAAATGGTGTTACAGAAATGTAACGAAATCTATAACCTTAAAACAATCAATGCAATGAAAAGGATCTGTTTAAACTTAGGCGTAGCGGCATTATTGATAAGTGCTGCTTTAACATCCTGCCAAAAAAGCGCTCCCCTTGTGCCGGTAAGATCATCAGTAGACTCAACTCAAGTATCGTTTAGCGTCCAGTCGGATAGTTTTGATTCTAACTTGGCCGCGTCAAGCACCCCTGTTTCTGGCGGCCTGCAAACGTTATCGTCCACGTCAAAAGAAAGTTTTGTATGGACGGGCGGCGAAGCCAATATCGCTAAATTTATGCTTACAGGGGTAAAAGATGGCAAACCATTTGAGTTTGGTACAACAAGTCCGTACCATTTAAATTTTTATTCCTTTACTTCATTACTGCCAAAACTTACAATCCCTCAAGGGTTGTATAAAAAATTAAAGGTAAAATTAGTTCTTAAAGCAGCAACAGATTCTGCAAAGCCGTTTGTTTTAAAAGGTGTATTTACTACGGGTGCAGGTACCCATTGGCCAGTTGAATTTGATTTTAACGAAAACGTAGATGTTACAGCAAACTTACCAGATATTTATATTGATAGTAATAAAGGCCTGCTTGCATCATTAAACCTGCATTTAAGCAAGTTTTTAACCAGCATATCTGCTGAGGAAATAGATCATGC
>JANXTT010000132.1 GCA_025352225.1 Mucilaginibacter sp.
GTATCAAGTATCAAGTATTTTTTTTAAGAGGGAACATTGGTAAAAATGGGTGTTTTTAAAATAGTATCAAGTATCAAGTATTTTTTTTAAGAGGGAACATTGGTAAAAATGGGTGTTTTTAAAATAGTATCAAGTAGCTAGTATCAAGTATCAAGTATTTTTTTTAAGAGGGACCATGGGTAAAAATGGGTGTTTTTAAAATAGTATCAAGTAGCTAGTATCAAGTATGAAGTATTTTTTTTAAGAGGGAACATTGGTAAAAATGGGTGTTTTTAAAATAGTATCAAGTAGCTAGTATCAAGTATCAAGTATGTTTTTTTAAGGGTGAACATGGGTAAAAGTGGGTTAGGATCAAGCGTGTTTTCCAAAGTCTAGCTACTTGATACTTGCTACTCAAAAATTAGGATCGGGTATCATATGGCGTTTGCTTAAATTTTGCATCAGCTTAAATATAATGATAATTACCCATATTTTAGTCTCATGTGTTTGAATAGACGCAGCGAGGTAATTGCCTTTTAACCTAGCAAGTTTTTCAGTTCCGCAGATATTTCCTCAGTAATTTTTATAATATCGTCAGCAACGTGGGTGTTGTTGGTAATCACTTTCTGGCATTCATGTTTGTAAGGTACCAAATACTCATTATAGGCAGGTACAACATGGTGCAGCCATTTGTACATTACATCATCGTTAGAGTAACCACGTTCAACCAAATCGCGGTTCATGCGGCGTTTTAACGCAATTTCTTCGTCGGCATCAATAAAAATTTTCAGGTCAAGCAGTTGAGCGATAGGCCTGAAATGTAAAATAAATAAACCTTCTACAATAATAATAGAGGCGGGTTTTATCTCTAATGTTTTAGGTATGGCGTTTGGATTATTAAAAGTATATTCCTTTTTGTAGATGGTTTTTCCGTTAAGCAAGTCGCTCAGGTCATGCTCAAAAAGGTTGTGGTCAATTGTGGCGGGTACATCAAAGTTGTACAGTTTGTTTTCCTCGGCTGTCATATTATGCGCTACCTGGATGTAATAATCATCCTGCGACAGCAGACATACCTCGTTGGGTTTAAAATGTTTTAAAAAGCATTTCAAAAAAAAGGTTTTACCCGAGCCACTACCACCGGCAATGCCTATAATAAAAGGTTTATTCATTGGGGCTACCGTAGCTAATTACTACCCGAAAGCGTTTATCAATTGCCCCCAGCGATTCGGCAACACCTCTGGTCATTACCATAATGGCATCTTTGGTGTTTTCGTTTTCTGTAAAACGGCCCACTACCTTTGCAAAGGTAGTCCGGTTAGTCATGGGGTTAGTTATTTTTATCACCGTACCAACTGGAGCCGTGCGGTGTAAAACTAATTTTTTGTTCGGATCAAGGTCATTTGTGTTCTCGGTCCAAATTGCAACACCTTTCTCGTTTTTTTCATATAAACCAAAGCGGTTTGAGCGCCGTGCGGGGCTATCTGCACTATCAGCCGCAGCAGCAACCAATGTAGAATCGCGTTTAGCAACAGGTGTTTCAAGTTCTTTTTCTATAGGTTTCTCAATATACTTTTCAACTGGTTTTGTAACTGCTTTTTCGGCGGGTGGAGGGGTGGCTTTAACAAGTAGTATCTGCCCGGGAGTTAAATTGGTTGATTTTAAGTTGTTCATGCTGATAATGTCAGCAACTTTAGTATTAAACCTGCGCGAAATTGCATACAAGGTTTCTCCGGCCGATACTTTGTATTGTGTGGTTGATGCCGTAGTTTCTGAAACCGTTTGTTGTGTTGTAACCTCGGGTTTTTGAGCCTTAGGCTGCATAACAGCAGCAGCAACAGGCATAATCGGTTTAGCTTGCGTTGCTTTTACAGCTTTTTGGTCATCAAATGGCAAATCTGTTGGCACTTTAATAAGCTGGCCTATAGTTAGCGTGGCGAGGTTTTTATTATAGGCGATAACAGCTTTTGGAGCAACATGATATTTGCGGGCAATGGAAAAGAAGTTTTCTTTGGGTTCAACTTTATGCAGAATAATTTTTTTTCCGTTTTGATTCTCAACCCCTGTAGAATCGCGTGATGATATAGCGAATAGTGATGTGGATAGGCATGAGAACAAGGAGGCAGTTAATAAAAATTTTAATTTCATTATTGTTTTTTAAACAGCAGTTATAAATTTAAAACCTTTAGCTCAGTTTTATTTTTAATAAAGATCAATTGCGACCGGTGCATTATAAACGCTTCAGGTTGCAGTTTTTGTATCTTATCATTTAATAAATCTTCAAAAACAAGGCTTCCATCTTTAAAAATGAATAATATTTGTTGCAGTTCGCCCTGATTTATGGAGTGCAAAGATACAATTCTAAAGTTATTGTACTCCATATAATGGATATTGCCAGTTATTTGCCCTTTTAAAAATGGTTTCACATCATCACTAACATCAGGAAGCGTAAAAGGTAAGGTAATGTTTTGTTGTACCGGTAAATCAATAGCGGCATCATAGCTCCTTATAATGGAACCTGTTTTAGCGTCAACTAGCAGTAGCTTTTGTGGCAATACTTGGGTACTATAAACAATTGGGCCATTTATGCTGATGTGCCGAATGGCATAGGTATAATTACTCCATAACAGGGCTGCTGTTATACCATTAATTGCAGTTAAACCCTTATGTACCGGGCTTTGGGCCGATTCATAACCATGTAAAAATACCACCTCATTAAAGCAAGCCTCTAAACCAATTAGCCAATTTTCGGGTTGAGTTAGGTTAATAAAATTGGTTTTACCTGTTTTAAGGTCAACCGCCGCAAATGATGCTTGTTTATTGGCGGCGTTACGTACTTCGGTATATAAAAGTTCGGTATCAGGGTCTATAATAAACTTCCATATCTCGCCGTTAAAGCCTTCGTTTATATGTGTTTGTAACAAAATCATTTATTTACGGCGCAAATATGAGGTAAAATATTAAAGTTTATAAACATTGTTTAAAAGCCCATAAAAACAAAAAACGGCTTTTTGGAAGCCGTTTTTTTGTTTTATGCTTTATACTTTAAAACCTTACGCCTAACGTTAAAAAAACATTGTTATAGGTGCGGTTTAAATTTGCATACGGGCTGGGTAATGCCGATGATCCGCTAAGTACATAAGGGTAAACCGTTTGTGATGAGGTTACATTGGCATAAGTGACATCAAAATAATAAATTCCAGACCGATAACCGAAGCCACCGCTCGCAGTTTTTGTTGCATCGCCATAAGTTGTGTTCTTTAACGGGTTACCTTGTATGCCGTATCCACCTCTTAACGCAAAACTACTATTAAGCTTTAACTCGCCGCCAACATGCAGGTTAACAGTTGATTTATATAAACTCGTAATATCGCGATTGTCATTGGTGGAATTATACGTACTTGGGTCATTAGTATATCCTGCGGCAGTAGTGGTGCTATTATCCAAATGAATTGATGAATAATCCATAAATTCGGCGTCGGCAGTTAAAAAGCCATATTGCTGAAAAAATACCGCCACACCACCGCTAAGTTTTAGTGGCGTGCGTAAACTGTACGAGAGTGGATAGTTGGCTGGCCCATCGCTATAGTTTTTATTACCAATGTATTGCGTTCCTAATGATTCACTGTAACTATCGTCAATTGTATACCATGTTGGTGTAGTTATGCTACCGCCAATTCTTAACGTTTCTACAGGTTTAAAAATAAAGCCCAATGAAGCATTAAAACCAGTGCCTTTAGTAGTTTGATCTTGTTTGTATTGCGAGCTGTAGTTAAACTTATCTATATATTGAAAGCCGGTTTCCGTAAATACAGAGGTTGCATTATATCTAAGTGATTTAATGCCGATACCTAACCCTAGATAAAACTTATTTTCGAAGTTTGCGCCCATCGATAAATCAAATGATGACTGCCCTCCCGATCTAACCGTGTTTACAATTTGATTAGTTGGGGCATTTACATTGGCGCGGTAAATAGATCCATTAGATGTATGGCCGATACTGTCAATCAAATATTCATTAAAAGCAAAGTTTTGTAATGAACCATCATTAAAGGTATTAGGGTCCGCATTGGCTAATTGCTTATAATAGTTAGTAATAGAACTGCCCGTATTTGTACCGCCGTAATTAACATTCTCATAGAAGTCACTATTCCGGTTATAAGATATTCCGAAGTTTAAACTCAACAAACCGGAATATTTATCTTCATTAGCAGGCCTGTTAAACCGGGTATAAAACACGGCTGACGCGTTGTTGAAATTTACTGTACCAGTGCTGGCATTGTTTGCCTGAGCTTTAGAAGTAGGCGTGCCAAAAAAATTAGAATTGACTTGCGAATAATTAAATTCGGGTGTTATACTTAATTCTGATTTGGTAAAAAAGCCTAGCCCCGCGGGGTTTCCGCTAATGGAGCTCAAATCTCCACCAATTGCTGTACCCGCGTTCCCTAAACCTTTAATACGGGCGGTTGAGCCGTTTTGCGACTGTGAAAATCTTAACGCGTCGACGGAGTATTGGGCAAAGCTATTCTTTGTAATGGCTACTATAACCATCACACTTAAAATATATTTAATTTTCATAGATGTATATGTGCTGCTTTTATTGTTTTATCTGCCCGGCCTTGAACTTCCGTTGCTTCTGCTTCCGCCGTCGCCACCTCCCGAGGATGAACTCCCGCTAGATGAGCCCGAACTAGATGGATAAGACTGCGTTTGCGGGCGAGATTGTTGCACCTGCGGCTGTTGTTGCACCTGCGGCTGTTGTTGCTGTTGCGGACGGGATTGTTGTACCCGAGGTTCTTGTTGCTGTTGTGGCCTGGATTGTTGTACTTGTTGCTGTTGTGGCGAATTATAAGCCCCAGGGCGGCCTCCATAACTATTCACGCCAGTTCTAACTGGCCGGCCTCCACTTGTTGGATAATACCCAGAGCCTGCATTTCCGTTAGCATAGCCAGTACCCAACCCTCTACTGGCCATAGTTGGATAACCTGTGCCGCGGTATGGGCGAGGATTATTGTAAGTGCGGGCAACATTATAATACGAATAAACACCCCAATAAGGTGATGCTCCATATCCTGATATTGAACCGTAATAATAAGGGCTGTAACCGTAATAAGGGCTATAACCATATGGGCTGTATGAATAGTAGGGGCTGTAACCATAATAATTACCCATCCAAACATTGCCAAACCCAAATCCAAAACCTACACTTAAGCCGCTGTAATATGGGTTAAAGTTGCCGTAGTATAAATTATCATAATATGATGTTACAAAGGGTGAGTAGTTATAAAACCGATTGATACGCGCGGCATAGCTATCATAATAATAATAGTCATCGCCGTACGCGTTATTGTCTGCGTAATTATCCCTGCGGATATTATCTGTTTGATATTCATCCTTGCGATACGTGGTTTCGGCAGGCGGTGTATATTGTGCCTGGTCGCCAGCTTTGGCCTTGGTAAAATACACGTCGTCGTTATCGGTAGTTTGTGTTGATGCTATTTTATTTTGAGTAGAACAGGAACTTAATGCTATCGCACCAATTATTATTATTCCTTTTATAATGTCCCGTTTCATTTTATGTTGATTAAAAGTTTAAATAAAGTATAAATTTATAAATTTGGCGTTAATAACATCATAATTCATTAGTCAAATTTTATTCCACTCTATGAGCAAAGGCATTATTAGTAAAGACGAAGATTATTCGCAATGGTTTAATGACCTTGTAATTAAAGCTGATTTAGCAGAGCATTCAGCCGTAAGGGGTTGTATGGTCATTAAACCGTACGGATATTCCATTTGGGAAAAAATGCAGGCCGTGCTCGATCAAATGTTTAAAGATACCGGTCACAGCAATGCCTATTTTCCATTATTTATCCCAAAATCGTTTTTTTCAAAAGAAGCCAGTCACGTTGATGGATTTGCTAAAGAATGTGCGGTTGTTACACATTACCGTTTAAAGAACGATGGTAATGGTAATATTATTGTGGATGAAGATGCCAAATTAGAAGAAGAATTAATTGTACGGCCAACATCAGAAACCATCATTTGGAACACCTATAAAGGATGGATACAATCATACCGCGATCTGCCTTTGCTGATTAACCAATGGGCCAATGTAGTGCGTTGGGAAATGCGTACGCGCTTATTTTTACGTACCACCGAATTTTTATGGCAGGAGGGGCATACCGCCCACGCCACCGCCGAAGAAGCAATTGCCGAAACCGAACAAATGCTGCATGTATATGCCGACTTTGCCGAAAACTGGCTGGCACTACCTGTTATAAAAGGGCGTAAAACTGCCAACGAGCGCTTTGCCGGGGCCTTGGATACTTATTGCATTGAGGCCTTAATGCAGGACGGAAAAGCCCTGCAAGCTGGTACATCGCACTTTTTGGGTCAAAATTTCGCTAAAGCGTTTGATGTAAAGTTTACCAGTAAAGAGGGTAAGTTAGACCATGTTTGGGCCACCTCATGGGGGGTATCAACCCGATTAATGGGGGCTTTGGTAATGGCGCATTCTGATGATTCGGGATTGGTATTGCCACCTAAACTGGCACCTATCCAGGTAGTTATTGTACCTATTTTCAGAAGCGATGAAGAACTGGCACAAATATCTGCCGTAGTTGATGGCTTATCCAAAGCATTGAAAGCTAAAAATATACGTGTAAAATACGATAACCGGGATACCCAGCGCCCGGGTTTTAAATTTGCCGAATACGAGTTAAAAGGTATCCCGTTAAGGGTTGCTATAGGCGGCCGCGATTTAGCCAACGGTACTGCCGAACTTGCCCGTCGTGATACTAAAACTAAGGAAACTGTACAACAAGAAGGTTTGGTTGATCATATTGAACAATTGTTGGAAGAGATCCAAAAAAATATATTCCAAAAGGCCTTAACTTTCCGTAACGAGAACACACGCGAGGCAAACACCTACGATGAGTTCAAAAAGATGCTTGACGATACCCCGGGCTTTATATCTGCCCATTGGGACGGCACGCCAGAAACCGAGCAACGCATTAAAGAAGAAACAAAAGCTACCATACGCTGTATCCCGCTTGATAATAAACTGGAAGACGGCGCGTGTATATTATCAGGCAAACCATCAACACAAAGGGTGCTGTTTGCAAGGGCTTATTAAGCCTCACCTAAAGTCCTCTCCAAAGGAGAGGACTTTAGAATTGAAAAACTAAAATAGATAGTTTTAAGAAGATATATTTTAAAAATAAAAGGTTAAAAACAATATAAACGCTCCCTTAGGAGCTTAAAACTCCCTCTCCTTTGGAGAGGGGCGGGGTGAGGCCATATGAAATTCGCAACTAAAGCAATACATGCCGGGCAGGAGCCCGATCCAACAACAGGTGCCGTAATGACACCCATATACCAAACATCCACTTACTGGCAAAAATCGCCTGGAGATAATAAAGGGTTTGAGTATTCGCGCGGTACAAACCCCACCCGTAAGGCGTTGGAAGGTTGCCTTGCCGCGCTCGAAAATGCTAAATACGGACTGGCGTTTTCTAGCGGGATGGGTGCTACCGACGCCGTGCTTAAGTTATTGAGCCCTGGCGATGAAGTTATCACCGGCGATGATCTATACGGCGGTTCGTACCGGATATTTACCAAGATATTTGCCAATTACGGCATCAAATTTTATTTCATCAACCTGGCTGATCCGGCCAACGTTTTACCTTATATTAACGATAATACCAAGCTGATCTGGATAGAAACACCTACTAATCCAACTATGCAGATCGTTGATATTGAAGGTGTGGCAAAAATCGCGAAAGCAAAAAATGTAGTACTGGCTGTTGATAATACTTTCGCTTCGCCCTACTTGCAAAACCCTATTGATCTGGGTGCCGATATTGTGATGCACTCGGTTACTAAGTACCTTGGCGGCCACTCTGATGTGGTAATGGGTGCGCTAATGCTCAATGATGAGGATCTGTATAAGCGGCTATGGTTTATATACAACGCTTGCGGCGCTACTCCTGGTCCGCAGGATAGTTTTTTAGTGTTGCGCGGCATTAAAACCCTGCACCTGCGCATGCGGGCACATTGCGAAAATGGCCGCCTGATAGCCGAATATTTAAAAAATCATCCCAAAGTTGACAAAATATACTGGCCGGGCTTTACCGATCACCCAAATCATCACATCGCTAAAAAACAAATGCGCGATTTTGGTGGGATGATCTCTATAACCCTGAAAGGTGCCAGTTTGGAAGATACTTTTAAAGTGGCATCATCTTTCAAAGTATTCACCCTTGCCGAATCATTAGGCGGGGTAGAGTCATTGATCAATCACCCGGCCACCATGACACACGGCTCTATACCTAAAGACGTACGCGAAAAAGTGGGCGTAGTTGATAGCCTGCTGCGTTTAAGCGTAGGTGTAGAAGATATTGAAGATCTGCTGGATGATCTGAAACAAGCATTGGGATAGGATGGAAGGAATAAGTTGTAATTTCTTTGATCTATAATGATAGAAAATCTTAAAGCTTTTCTGGATAGCAAAGTGCATCAATACAATCGGCCGGAGTTTATTACCAACGATCCTATCATTATTCCGCACTTATTTACCAAAAAGCAGGATATCGAGATCATGGGTTTTTGGGCGGCAACATTAGCCTGGGGGCAGCGGGTTACCATCATCAATAAATGTAAAGAACTCATTACCCTGTTGGATGGCGCCCCCCACGATTTTATAATGAACCATGAAGATATAGACCTCAAAAAGCTACTCCAATTTAAACACCGCACTTTTAATGATATTGATACCCTGTATTTTATTTCGTTCTTCAGGCATCATTATAAACGGTCGGAAACGCTGGAAACAGCATTTTTGCCACTTGGCTACCTAAATGACGAGGATGGGCGGCATGCAGCCCCTGATCAACAACTCACTACCCAAAACTCACTTAACCACTTTCGCAGTTATTTCTTTTCCCTGCCCGATTACCCGCACCGCACCCAAAAGCATGTATCATCGCCGGCGCAAAAGTCGACCTGCAAACGGTTAAATATGTTTTTGCGATGGATGGTACGTAAGGACGACTGTGGCGTAGACTTTGGCATATGGAACCATATTACTCCCGCCGATTTGATATGCCCCTGCGATCTTCATGTTGACCGTGTGGCACGCAAACTCAAACTCATTACCCGTAAACAAACTGATTGGCAAACCGCCATTGAACTTACTGAACAATTAAAAAAGTTTGACCCCACAGACCCGGTGAAATATGATTTCGCTTTGTTTGGATTGGGAATAGAGGAGAAGTTTTAGGGTTGGAAAGCATATGTGTTTTAAGGATCTCAAAACCTAGAAGAAGCTATCAGTCTGACTGATAAGCTTATTCTAGGTTGAAAATATAGCTTAATCTTTTTTAGCTGGAGGAGCGTCTCGCTCCACATTTAAAGTATAGGCAGATTCTGATGCTTTGTCGGCCTGTTTAAGGCGGGCAATATCGCCATCAATATCATCTGGAAGGGGTTCACTGGTATCAAGCCCGTCCGAGTGTATGTCTTGCTGGCTTGGTTGTTCGTCAGCCTCAGGTTCTGTATCGTTAAATTTATCGTTCTCTGGATCTATCATGGTATTTGTTTTTAAATACAACCGTATATGGGGGATGTTGTTTTTTATTTACCGTAACTTATAATGATACGCAAACACTAACTGACGTTGCTTTTTTTGGATCCGCCAATTTTATATTGAAAAATATAACCCTTAGGAACATTCCCCCCAATTCCCGACCTTTGTTTCAATGTCTCAATACTCATATCTCAATACTCAAATCTCCGTAAAAGAAGAAACCATAGTAGCCCTGGCCACTCCAACAGGTACTGGCGCTATTGGTGTTATCCGGCTTTCGGGGCCAGATGCCGTGGTGATAGCCAATAGTGTTTTTAGAGGTAAAGACTTAGCCGAACAAGCATCACATACCATACATTTTGGAAATATTGTTGATGGTGATGTTGTGTTGGACGAAGTGCTGGCTTCGGTATTTATAGCGCCGCGATCGTACACCCGCGAGAATGTAGTGGAAATATCATGCCATGGCTCTGTGTATATCATCGAATCCATCATAAAGCTCTTTATTAAGCAAGGAGCACGCTCGGCTAAACCCGGCGAGTTTACAATGAGAGCCTTTATTAATGGCCAGCTCGATCTGAGTCAGGCCGAGGCAGTTGCCGATCTGATCGCATCTAATTCCAAAGCATCGCAACAGGTAGCTATGCAGCAGTTGCGCGGCGGTTACAGCAACCAGTTACAGCAGCTCAGAGAGCAACTGGTTACCTTTGCATCACTTATCGAGTTAGAACTCGATTTCTCGGAAGAAGATGTAGAATTTGCTAACCGGATACAATTAAAGCAGTTGATAGTTGATATCAGTAAAATGGTTAGTCAGCTAATCCAATCGTTCGACCTGGGGAACGCCATAAAGCACGGGGTAAATACCGTTATAGCAGGCCGGCCAAATGCGGGCAAATCAACCTTGTTAAACGCGTTGTTAAATGAAGACCGTGCCATAGTGAGCCATATTGCGGGCACCACCCGCGATACGATAGAGGAGGTACTGAATATTAATGGCATTAACTTCCGCCTGATAGATACCGCGGGGTTACGCGAGGCTACCGATACCATTGAGGCAATTGGGGTGCAAAAAACAATGGAAAAGATCAGCCAGTCGGCGCTGCTTTTATACGTATTTGATGCCGAAACCATGACGGCGGCGGAAGTAGAACGAGATATGCAAAGCCTGATACACCCGGGCTTGCCTGCCATTGCTGTAGCCAACAAGATAGATCTGCTATACAACGGTGCCCTGGCTGCTGATTTTCAGGTATTTAAAGATGTAAAACTCATTGAAGTATCCGCCAAACAAAAGCAACATATTGACGATCTGAAACAAACCATATATAACCATGCCATACAAGGCAAACTAACAAGTAACGAAACGCTGGTAACCAATATACGCCACCTGGAAGCATTGCAAAAAACCGAAGAAGCCTTAATACGGGTTTTAAACGGTATTGATAACCCCATAACATCCGATTTTTTAGCTATGGATATTAAACAGGCCCTGCATTACCTTGGCGAAATAACAGGTACTGTAACTACCGATGACCTGCTTGATAATATATTTTCGAAATTCTGTATCGGTAAATAATTGGTTTTCAATTACTTGCAATTGTTTTCATTCCGATATCATTATCGCCGTTTGTTTTGCAATGAGCAATTATGATTTGCTATAAGTTTCCCACTTTTGGTGACGTTTTTGTAACGCTCCACCTTTTCGACACCAAAACGTCACCATCTAAGTCCGCCATTAGTGGGCTTTTATTTTTGCTTCGCATTTGTCATTCTCGTTTTTTTGTAAGTATCGAAGTGTGACCTTCCAATAAGACAAATCGTAAAGAATTATGGCAAGCATTAGTATCAGAGAAAGAGCGTTAAAGGACGGGAAATCCCGATTGGTTCTCGATTATTATTTCCCAGGAGGTAAACGCAAAACGGAAAAGTTGGATATATCCGTTGTTGATAAACCTACCACACGTGAGGAAAGAGAGACAAATAAAACTAACAGGCAACTTGCCGAAGCTATCAGAGCCAAACGCCTGTTAGAAAATCAAAATAAACAATATGGGTTTACTAATACCCAAAAGTTACAAAGCAGTTTTCCGGATTACTTTAAAAAACAAACTGAAGAACGTAGGCGCACTGGTAGCTACGGTAACTGGCTAAGTACTTACCAAATTTTGCTGAAGTTCTTAAATGGTAAGGATCTCACTTTTGAAGAGGTAGATACTAACTTCCTTGAAAAGTTTAAAAAGCATTTACTCGAGGCGAGAATAACTAAAAGTAACACGAGGCTCGCTCAAAACTCCGCTCTGTCGTATTTTAACAAAGTTAAGGCCGCACTTAATCAAGCCTTTGACGAAAAGATTATTCCGGACAAGGTAGGTCAAAGAGTAAAAAGTATTAAGGAGCAAGATACCCACCGGGAATATTTAACATTAGAAGAATTAAAAAAGTTGATCGATGCTGAGTGCGAGATCGAAATATTGAAAAATGCTTTCCTATTTAGTGCTGCTACAGGTTTGAGATGGTCGGATGTTAATGCACTAACATGGGCGAATATTGAATATTCAGATGAGCTAAAATGCAACCAGTTGAGATTTACACAACAAAAGACAAAAGGAGTGGAACTATTACCTATCAGTGATCAAGCACTAACCTTTACAGGTGAACGCTGTAAAGATGACGAACGGGTTTTTAAAGGTCTAAAGTATAGTGCATGGCACAATATTAAGCTCGCACAGTGGGTAATGCGAGCAGGGATCAAAAAGAACATCAGTTTTCATTGTGCCCGACACACCTACGCAACGCTAATGCTTACCCATAATGTAGATATTTTCACAGTTTCGAAATTATTGGGCCACAGAAATCTAAAAACTACGCAAATTTACGCAAAGGTTATTGACCGCAGAAAGGTCGAAGCCGTTAATCAATTACCAACATTTAACTTTTGATCATTTATATGGAAATATCCTATTTGCATTTCATTGAAAACCTTGACAAAAATTTCAAACAACTACAGACAGAATACTTAGATTTTTATAAGGCGTTCAGAAGCCGTGACACGAAATCATTTCAATTACTCAGAAACGAATGGGACATGGCGTTTAACGATATTCACAGTCCCGGTATGCTTATCATGGATGCGTTGCTTGAACTTGAAGAAGATGGTGAATTAGAAAAGCTAATTAAAGGTCAGCTATTAAATAATAACCTAGGCATTATAGAATATTCAAAGAATCTCCTTAAGATTCAGTATGACTTTATATTAAACGAATTTCAAAACACTGCGATTTACATTATTGAAAACAATTATGAAAGCTATACTTTTTTAGAACGCTTGTATGATGGCGATAAGACATTGACACATGAAGAGTACTTCAAAGCCATACAGATACATTTTGTGGAGGTGTTTACCATCTTCCAAAACACGCTTTATTCGTCATATCGCCTTTTTGATCGGTACATGTTTATTGTTTCCAATGAAGCACAATTTTCAGGAGCACAAGTTGATAGCGAAATAGATCATGAATTTATTGAACCAATAAATTTAAAGTATAAAGATGAAGAAAGAGAAGAAATAATGAAAAGGATGTACGATACGCTAAATGACGAATTCATAGAATCAATGCCATTTGGAGAATTCAGTTTATACTTCAAAAGTAGCGATATTAAACGAAAAATATTTTGGAAAGGTACCGATTTAGAGTTGGTATTGTTATTTGAAGGAATAAATATTGGCCCCAACTTAAGGAAAATTAATATTCACAACGATGCAAAAGACCTTTTGTGCAATACGTTCTTAAACAAATATGGGAAGGATTTTATAAGAAAAAACCTAAACGACAACATTAGAAATTCTCGCGGTAAACTGGAAAACCGAATTGATGATCGGTTAATTACTCTAGTTGTCGGTATAAATGAAAAAGCCAAATAGTAGCTTAACTGCCTATTGTTGAGCTATTTTTGACAGTAGCATTAGTAGCATGCTACTTATGCTACTGTCTGATTTTCAGTTTGTTATAATTGTTATTTAGTTTTGCGACAGACAATTAAGGTGCTAGCCCTTAATAAAACTAATAATAAAATGAATACTGAAATATCACAACAGTTAAATCGGATAGAAAGCCTCCTGCTTTCTCAAAAGAAGGTCTACAATGTAGATGACCTTAGCCGGGTAACCGGTTACTCAAAGAGTTTTATTTATAAAGCAACTGCATCACGGGAACTACCTCATAGTTCGCCGCGTCACGGTCGCTTATTTTTTGATCGCGACGCTATCGATGATTGGCTCCTCAGCAATCCTGTGCCAACCAAAAGAGAAATGGAACAAATTTCACTTAACTATTTAAATAAATAAACTCATGGAAGAAAACTTAACAGAACAAAATTCAATAGCTAGTATGATTATTAAAGGGTGCATTACCTTTAGGAAGCACCATTTATTTGACAACAGTATCTTTTTTTATCCGTACGCTGTCGCTGGTGATGTTGAAGACATAAGTCAGGGTAAAAATTTACAGAAATTAGGATGCCGTGTAACCAAAGAATTTGATGTTGTCAGGAATTGCATCAATACCAACATGACTTTTTTCGAGAAAAGTGAAGATGATTATCACTTTGAAGATGATTATCAAATTGGAATGCGTGCCAACCTTCCGAATTGCAACGTGGCTTACGGCAGTGACACTTTTTTTTACGAAAATGAGGGCGTTTGTATAGACGGAAAATTTATTCTGACGGAAGATAATCGCAATTATATCAGTCTTTATTGCCTTAAAGATGAGTCACTCGCTATACATTTCGTCGCCGATGATTTAATTAGGGATACCTTGTTAAATCAGGAATTTGAACGGTATAGAACATCTTGTGAGATCATTAATCCAAAGAAGGAGGTCATGAAAAGTATTGATTTGGAAAGGACGAAGATTGAATGTGTAACAAATGAGCAGGAAGAATAAGGGGATGAAAAATTTCTATAATCTTCATTGACTACTCAATCAAATAACAAACCGGCAGGCTACCGAAAAGTGGTCTGCTAATTAAAAAATTTATTAAAATAAAAAAGCTATGGCATATGCATCAGCAAATTTAGAACTATTAGAAGGCGATTTTAACTACATGGGTAAATTAAATGTCACTCACGTTTCGGGTAATTTAAAAACACTTGATTTTGACATCAATGCCGACACCCAAATAGTATTTCATAAGGAAACAACACGTCAAGGTAAGCGATATTCTTATAAATATGGACTTAGCTTAAAAAATCCAAATGCTGAAAATTCATTAAGTATTGATTTGGCGACAAAGCCGGGCAAGGGTATCATATTTGGTGCATTAAGAGCTTCGGAATGGGGCTTTAGAAGAAATACTTCACGAAACGAATATTGCACTGTGGAGTTCGGAAAAAACAGTGCGGAGATCATCTTTTTTAAAGAGGAACATTTTGAGGGTAAGAAATTAAAAATAAACTGTCGAGATGAAATGTTGAAAGATCAAGGTGCAGTGTTTGAAGCGATCAAATATCTAAAACTGGATGCTCGAAGAGTAAATGAGACTTTCCGAATTAAATCCAAACTAATAACGATTTGATTGATGTCTCGTTATGATTGCCTCAATGATGTAAAGTGTAGCGGATAAATTAGTATATATATATAAACATCACTTGAGCACTAAAACGAGACCTTTTAAAACAATAATTTAAATAAACTAAAACAACCCTATAACATGGTAGACACATTAGGAGCATACATGCCACGTAACAACACTAATAATTCTTTAATTGAATCCTTATTGCAAAGAATATCTAATATTGAAACCGTCACTAAGGATGGGATAGAAAAACACAAAGGGTACGTACAAAATATTAAGGTTCAGGTTGACCAGCATGGTATTAGTACATATGGTAGCCTGTCTAGACTTTTAAACGGTAATAATGTTCAGTCATTAGACAGCGCTTCGTTGGCATTGGCAGTTGAAAAATTAAGTGATGAAATGCATTTTTCAATGTACGATGCCAAAATCACCCGGTTAGATATTGCACAAAATTTAAGTTTAAGCCGCCCTCCATCAAATTATTTTGAATCTCTCCTCAGTCAGGAACGTAAAGAGAGGTTACCTCACAAGCACGGCGTTTATTTCCGTAACACACAAGGAGAAAGTGTTTTTTATGATAAGATTGCAGAGATCAAAAAATATAAAACCAACGTCCCTAAAGAAATCCGTGATCAGAACATCTTGAAGTTTGAGGTAAGGTACTACAAGCATCGTAATGTTTGCAAACGTGTTGGTATTCCTGAGATGACTGTCGGTAAATTATGTGAGCCAACTGTTTATAGGGGGCTTTTATATAATTGGGTTAATGAATACAGCAAGGTAGAAAAGAAAAAAGAGGTTGATCTCTTTGAAGATGAAGTGTTTAGGCAACCTAAAAAATTCTGCGATCGAATGACTTATCAAGGTATTCAGTCAATTGGTGGGTTTGAGCCTATTAATGTTATAATAAGACAGGCGCGTGAACGCGGTGTTTTTAAATCGTATAAACAAGTAGTATCGTTAAGGCGCAAAATACAAGCGTTTAAAAGAATTGAAAATGGGAGCATTGATAACCCACTAGTTTTTGAGATGGATGGAAAGGTATTAGACATCCTGTTACATAGCGATTAAACATGCCTTAAACGATTTTGATTATTATTAGGTTAAAAGCTGCTGAAATGCGGCTTTTCTCGTTTATACAACATTTAAGATGTAAATCAAGTAAATTCATACTACTTGTTTCAGCATGTGTGAAAGTTAAAACATTAACAGGAGCTTCACATAAAAATTTAATATGGGAAAAACACTATTAGAAATTCGCTGTAAGGATGGTTCAATAACAATTACTACTAAATTGATACATGGGATTTTCTTTTATCAACTAAGCAGTTTTGAAATACTCACCAATTTCAACACACATGTGTTTGTTGATCTCGAAGATGCTTGGGTATACCTTAAACTACAATATCCCAAATGGTATCAACTGTACCTTGTCCAAATCAGCACCCAAATGACTGAAATAATTAAAAAGGACTTTATAATGGCTTGTGATAAAAATGAACATACTATTGATAGCTGGCTCGTGCAGCTATTCGGTATCGGCTTAGGATTTTAATTTGATATTTTAAAGTTTAAAATAGTATTCCTTAATAAGCTAATAATCAGTATGGTATACGCTTTGATCACCACTTAAACCCGTAGTTGTATTGCCTTAATATTAAAATGCAAATAAGAAGTCCTTATTCTGTAAAATAATTATGAATTTAGTTTCTTTTGACTAATTTTAAAATTCCCTCTCCATATATATGAGTGCAAATGCCAGCAGCTACTAAAATATTTGAGATGGTAGATGCCCTTCTATAAACAGTATTGCCTATGGGAGTATGATAATACTTATGTGCAACTATACCTTCGACTGTATCTAGTTCCAATTCTGGATTACCTAATGGAATACCAATAGACTTCTTTCCTTCTCTTTTTATGGTTTTTCCTTTATATGCAGAATATTCTAATCGATTGTTAGTCAATAATGTTATAACTAATTCAAAAACCTTCAAAGGTAATTTTCTTGGATTTAGTACAGTTTCTCGGACTATAATCCCATCCAATTCATTTTCATCATTAAATGATCTTGATACCGTGAAATTAGTTTTTCCTTTATTTTTTCCACTTGTCGGGGGGCTAAGATATTCTATCGTAGTAGTATCATCGATTGTTTCTAACCAATTTATAAAATCTTGATATGTTTTCATTTAATGTTTGATGTTCTACAATGTAGATTGTTGATTGAACACTTTAAAGATAAGGTTATAGATTCTGATATCGAGGAAATAACAAGTATACACACCTATTAATCATAACTCGTGTATGAACCCTTTCTTAATTGATAAATCGCATCTATGCTTTGATTTCTACTTTTTAGTTTCTAATAACTGTGACGGCCTTATGTCCAAGGCTTGTGCAAGTGCAAAAATTACCGATACACTTGTATTAATTACTCCTCGTTCAATCCTGCTCACTTGACTGTATTCAATCCCGGCAATATTGGCCAATGCTTCTTGAGAGAGAGTGCATTCGGTGCGATACCTTTTTACATTTTCTGCAAGGGTTTTAATTGCTATTGGATCCCGTAGTTGTGGCACATCCAAAGCTTGTTGTATTTTTTATTTTGACTTAAGGCAAATTTGCCTTATTATTGAATTGTTTTATTAAGGTTTTTCGGGCTTTTTTATTTCCTAAGGAGGAGGGTTACCTAAATTTAAAATATCACTATGTACAAAAGACTATTAATCGCTATTCTAATATTCCTAAGCTTAGGTGGGACCGCCCAAACAAGAAAGACCACTACTAATCAGCCATTATTAACAGCAACAAAACAGTTGGCATGGTGGTTCAAATATTGGACACCTTCTGATGCCAAAGCGCCTTTAGTAACCCTAATAATACAAAGACAAATTTGTGGGATTGCTGATGCTGAAACGTATCTTGAAATGGTGGCAACAGATTTAAAAAGCCGACAAATCGTTTTTCAGGCGTTCTATGACCTTACTCAAGGAGATCGTAATTATTTGTTTCTTAATTTGAAAGCTATTGGTTTAACGGCGGTAAATGCAAGTACCATTACAAATTATATTATAGAGAATTATTCCCCTCAAGCTACAATGACAGAAAAAGAAAAAGAGGAGCAACGACAAAAAGAAATGAAAAAGGAAGAAGAGCAAAAACAGCTTGATTTAATTACTTCAAAACATTATGATTTTGCTGATATTGAGGATGGATATAATTCAATTTTTAAGGCGTTAAAGGTAAAACTAAGGGAAAGACTGGATTTGGACTATGTACCAGATTTCCCGTCTCTCAAATCAATTACAAATCAATTTACGTTATTAAATAGTAATTACCAACAACTCAGTATTAGCGACCAACACGAAGTAGATGATTTGAAAAAGAAATTTAAGGCGAATTATTTTTTTAAATCAAATTACGATTACCATCTTGAAGAAGAACTTACAGATGAATACATTGGTAATAGCAATCATTCTGTAACATTAAATAAAGGTTCAGATGAAAAATTAGCCTTATTTAAGGATTTAGTCATTGGGTTGCCTAAACTTTCAATCTCCGTTGATTTTCCGACTCTTGGAATTTATACAGTATATGCAAGAAATAAATCAGTAACTATTAAAAACATAGATGTTAACCTTGCAAGGGGTATTACCATAATTAAAGTAAAAAAGGGTGCTGTAACCTATGTTAAATACCCGCCGTCAGACGACATACAAAAAATAATACTGGATAAAGTCGATAAAAGCAGCAAATCTTCATTTGTAGTAACGTACGAGTGTGGGAATTTCCTTGATAATAGTGTTAATAACATCACACTTGAGAAAATTGAAGGTGGCTGGAAAGGTGTGGCAAGGGCATTAGGTATCGAATTGTAACAAATAAGCGATTTAACCGAGGTTTAAGGAGTTTGTTCGTACGCATAAAATCACTATTACTCACTTTTAAGGCGTTTAGATACAAGTAAAACAATCTATACGTGATTGTAAGATGTATGTGCAACTAATATGGGTGGTGATACAACGATATAATTAAATTACCGCTGCTGCAAAGTTTAGTTGTATTTTGTATATTTCGGAGAAACTTCTTTATTAGTGTTATTAGCCGAATGCTCATGCCAAATTAAAGACAACAGATTAGTAGGGCACACTTATGTTATAAAACCGATAAATGAAGCTATAAAACTAAAATTAATGTTTAGCCCAGCTAAAATTACCCATGCTTATATAAGTAATAGTGATGTTAAGGTGGTAACTTACATAAATGGAGAGCCTTCAAAAACCGAAGAGTTAAGTTATTCATTTGATGGTAGCACCTACAGGATGGATAACGAAGTGTATAACGTTGTTTTTAAAGACGATACGGTTGTTTCAAAGATTGACAGCAGTGAGTACCTGAATTTAGTTCCCGTTAAGTAAAAATGGTATATAACATAAAATCAATGGATTGTTTGAAAAAAACACTTACTATAATTTGCTTACTCCTCTTGTTATATTCTTGTAACCCACAATCTAATTCATCAATTGATAGGAAAAATACTATTGAGGATACTATTTCAGATAAAAAAACTGAAACAGCAGATACTTCTATTGGTGGCTTAGATAAAGTCGCAGATTCTCTAAAAAGAGAAATAGGAAATAGAACATCAGAATCAAATGTTTTTGAGGAACTTCTGGGTAAGTGGGTTTTTGTTAAAAGTTTTTTAGGTAAAGGACGTTCGATTGATGCACCTTCATTTAGTATTCTTAGAAGAAACATTGAATCGGCAGGGTATGCTTATTTTGTACATTTTTCAAATGATGAACAAGATGAGTTGCTTTTTAAACTGAATGGGAGCACACTAACTTATGGAGATGGCTACGGTACATTTGAATATGATTCTTCTACTGGTCATCTCTTTGTGAAAATAAGTGACATTTCTAATGCAGAATATCAAAGATCAAATTAATGAAGAAATCCTGTATCGGGATATGTAGTGTGTTTTTATGTTTTATCTTTTGTTCGTGGGGGAAGATCGGTCATTCTGTAATTGCTTCGATAGCTGAAAGGCATTTAACTCTTCATGCAAGGGCAGCAGTAAAAACCTTGTTAGGAGATTAATCATTGGTTGATGTTGCTTCTTGGGCAGACGAAGTGAGGAGAGACTCGATATATAGAAAAACAGCATCGCTGCACTTTGTTAATCTTCCTTTAGGACTAACTTATGGGCAGTTTTCTGAAATGGTCGAGCATCAAGGCTATAATAATCTTTATAGTGCATTGTTAAAGTATAGGGCTATTTTGAAGGATGGTTCAACAACCCAAGAACAAAAGATAGAAGCATTAAAATTTATTGTTCATTTTGTTGGTGATGCCCATCAACCCCTGCATGTTTCGAGAAAAGGGGATAAAGGCGGCAACACCATCCATATACAATTTGAGGGTAAAAGTACCAATTTGCATGCACTATGGCATAAAGGCCTAATAAATGAAGAATGTTTAAATTCTGATCAAATGGTAAAAGCTTATGATACAGCGTCATCCGAACAAATCAAGATATGGCAAAGTGATATACCGATGCAATGGCTTTGGGAAAGTTATCAGATTAGTACCAAACTTTATACCGAGATAGAAAACAATAACAATTAGATGAAGATTATTTCAATAAGCACTTAGGTATTGTGCATCAACGCCTTGAAAAGGCGGGCATTAGACTGGCAGGAGTGTTGAACAGTGTCTTTAACAACCATACTTATCCAAATAGTATAGATCGATTATTAAGGGAGAAATCAGCAATTGAGATGGACAATAAATTCATGGTGCTGAATACATACAGATGATACTGTAGGGAATGCAAATAAGGATGTTTCAAACAGCACTCTCAGAAAAGTGGATTAATTGCTTGTAAAATAACAACAATTATTTGCCTATAAAATGCAGATATAAAGGTTGTTATTTATCGAGAGTGCGTAAAAAAGTGCGTGGTTTCTATTGTATAATGTAGATTCGCTTTTTTTACAGGTTACTTAAAAAAGGGTATTTAAATTTAGACAAATATCGCTGTAAGTCTCAAGCTATTAAAAACATTAGAAGACACCGTGTTATTGTGCAATTAAAAGCGTTTTAATCAATTTGTTTGTATTAATAGTATAAAGTTGCCAGGAGATGGCTTTATTTGTTTATAGGCATTTAAATGCAGTAGTGTTTTTTAATGAAGTTACTAGCTTGTTCAGCAATTTTTTGATTATGTCGCTTGCGAATTCGACTAGGGTAATCAGCTACGTTATTAATGTTGATTTCTGATGAGTGAAAATTTATGTGTATAAGATTCAAAACACATACTAAAATTATTGGCATGTCAATAGCATATTAGCTGAATAATGATTAAAATTGCAATTATTCAAACTTTACGTAATCATCTAATGTCATGTCGCTAAGTCGAACTGTTAAATCTATTCAAGATATTTTAAGAAAAGATTCGGGACTTGACGGGGATCCTCAAAGAATATCACAGTTGGTTTGGATGTTATTCTTAAAAATGTTTGATGATACTGAAGACTCAAATAAAACGCCCATACCTGAAAAGATTAAATGGCGCATTTGGACTAAAGCTGATTTGACAGACGACGAACTAATAAATTTTGTAAATAATACACTTTTCCCGACACTTAGAGCGCTACCTGATGTCATTGGTCAAGTACCACGGGCAAAGTTGATAGAGGAAATATTTTCGAATTCCCACAATTATATGACGTCTGGTTCCCTTATGAAACAGGTCATAAAACGCCTTGATACTGATTTTAATTTCAAGGATGCTGAGAACCGTCATTTGTTCAACGATATTTACGAAACCATTCTAAAAGATATTCAAAATTCACGTTACTCTGGAGAATACTACACGCCGCGTCCAGTAACCCAATTTATCGTTGATAGAATATCTCCGAAGGTCGGCCAAAAAATATTGGATCCCGCGTGTGGGACAGGGGGCTTTTTGTCTTCTGCAATAGATTTTTTAAATAACAAATATCCTGGAAAAGCGGAAGGTGTACTCCAAAAAAGCATTTTAGGCATCGAAAAAAAATCTCTTCCATATATGCTTTGCGTCACAAACTTGATGTTACATGGAATTGAGGTTCCCAACATTTTAAAGGCAAATGCTTTTCATAAATCTTTAAAAGCAATCAAGGATGAAGATAGAGTGGATGTGATTTTGACAAATCCTCCTTTTGGCGGTGTCGAAGAGGAGAATGTACTTAAAGAATTTGCTAAGGACGTTCACTCAAAAGAAACTGCTGATCTATTTATCTTACTAATTATGGAGATGTTGAAGCCCGGTGGCAAAGCGGGTGTGGTGCTTCCAGACGGCTTTTTATTTGGTACAGGTATTAAAACTAAAATAAAGGAAAAATTAATAAGAGAATTCAACTTACATACAATTGTTAGGCTTCCGAGGGGCGTGTTTGCTCCTTATACAGATATAAATACTAATGTATTATTTTTCGATAAAGGAAATGCCACCGAGAAAATATGGTATTATGAACACCCATTGCCTGCTTCGAGAAAAGGAAAACCCTATAATAAGTCAAATCCTATCCAGTTAGACGAATTCGATCTTAAATGGTGGAGCAATAGAGTAGAAAATGAGTTAGCTTGGTTCGTACCCGCTGAAACTATCATTAAAAATAATTTTAATTTAGACGTAAAAAACCCTATTAAAAGAGTGGATATTGACGATAAGCAATCAGCAAAAGACATCTTCGAACAAATCGTCAAAAATCAGGAGAACATCAATACGATTTTCGATTCAATTCAAAAAGAATTGTTTAGCTAATGGCATTTTTTAAACTGAGTGACATATGCATAATTGCCAAAGGTAAAACACCTATTAGTAAGTCGGTTCCAGGTGCATTTCCATTAGTTACGACCTCTGAAGAAAGATTAACCGCTGACAAATATGATTTTGACGGTAAATCCGTATGCATACCTATGGTATCCTCTACAGGGCATGGCCATGCCAGTTTGAAAAGGTTACATTATCAGGAAGGAAAATTCGCGTTAGGTACAATACTTGCTGCATTAATTCCCAAGAATGAGAAGAATTTAATCGCTCGGTATTTATATATCTATTTATCAGTTTTTAAAGATGAGCTGATTGTACCACTAATGAAAGGTAGCGCGAATGTTTCTTTGACACTGACGAATCTTACATCGATAAAAATCTTTGTGCCAAATGTCAACAAGCAAAAAGAAATCATTAATAAATATAATGCTTGTTACAACTCTTATGAATCCTTTGACAAAGAATTTAAGGTGCAATTCGAATCGCTTAAAATATTTAGAACTAAAATACTTCAGGATGCTTTTGCTGGAAAATTGATAAGATCGGGAAATACTAAATCGATACAAACTACTGAAGAAGACTTAAATAATAACACCCCGCACAATTCGCCAGCACATTGGGAGTGGATGCAATTATCAGATCTTACTCGGAAAATGGGGGCTGGTAGTACGCCAAAAGGTGGAAAATTAGTTTATAAAAATTCAGGTGTTGTATTTCTGCGCTCTCAAAATATACAAAATGGTTTTTTCGACTTGGAAGATGTAGCGTACATAGGTGATGATATAAATATTCGAATGAAAGCAACACAGGTCGAAGCATTTGATATTTTATTAAACATTACAGGAGCGTCCTTGGGTCGCTCTGTAGTCGCACCTGTAAATTTTCCAAAAGCAAATGTAAGCCAACACGTAGCAATTATTCGTTTAAAGGATCCTCGGTTAAGCAGTTTTATTCACCTATATATTTTATCGCCATATTTTCAAAATAAAATTCAAAAAGTACAGTCTGGAATATCTCGGGAGGGGCTTAGTATAAGAGAGTTACAGAAAATATTTATACCGATAGTTTCGCATGAAGAAAGAGAACAATTATTGAAAAAAATATCGAGTTTATTTGAATTTCATCAAGAGCTAACCAATCAGTTTTTTGAAAGTGTAGCTCACGCGAATAACTTATTACACGGATATTTAAAAGATTTATTTTTATTAAATACCGAGATTAAAAGGTACAAGTTAACGTCTCCTTTTACATTTTCGGTTTCTATTTCCGAGATTAATAAAAGGAAAAAAGCCATGCCAAAAATTAAAGAAGGACAACCAAGCGCGAATTTTGATGATATAAGTATCAGTATTTTGGCAGATGAGTTTCAAGACAACACATTCGGGTTTTTAGATATTTTTGAAAAAACTAGCATTGATTATGAATCTGTTAAGGAAATTATATTCCAGTTGTTAAAAGAAAGTAAAATACAACAAGTACCTTATTTGAAAATGTTTTTTGACACGGAAGATACTGGTAAAATGTTGTTTAAAATAATACGGGCATGAAATTAAAACGTCTTCAACTAATTGATTCAGGAGAAAAGGATACGTCGAGATTCAAAAGTCTTGAACCATTCAATCAGGAATTTGTCAAACCTGTAGACTCTGATTATGTAAATACGATTTGCTTAGTTGGCGTGAACGGCTCAGGTAAATCGAACTTGCTTGAGTTGATTGCAGAGATATTTTTTTACCTAGAAAGTGCCTTTCTGAAATACTTTCCAAAAAACGTCGCCAGTCGATTTAAAATACAATTTGAAATCGAATATATCTTAACCATTGATAATGATGAGACGACTGTTAAGATTGTGAAGCATAAAAATAAGAAAGTAGAATATAGCATCATAGATAAAACCGGCGTATTTGTAAAAATTGACGATCCAAAAATTCAAGTCAGTCTATTACCTAAAAAAATCATTGGTTATTCATCTGGTTTAAACGAAACATTAAGTGTCCCGTTTAAATTAAGTCGAGGATATTACTCCGATGAAGTGGGAATACAAGCCAATCCAAAAAGCACAAGTAAAATACACCCTAAAGATGTTTATCCGCCAAGGTTAATGTATCTGGACAACGAGATTAACTCTTTTATTATAATCTCAAACTTTTTATTTAAAAGTCAGGAAGACCTAAAGGTTTTTTCCGAGTTATTAAGGATTAACTCGTTGCATTCGTTCCGAGTAATCATACAGTTTAATCACACTGCAGCGCCTAAAGGTGGCATTCTTCGAACACCTGAACTTGAAGAATATGTAAACCAGTTAGTAAAGTGTTCTACTACAAGTTGTTATTTAAAAGATACTGACAGTTGGATACTTGATTTTTTAAATGACGAGGAAACCCGGAAGGCCTTCGAATTTTACTTTAAGACTTCAATCGGTTTGTTTACTGCGCTATATAAATTGAGTTTATTAAATCCATTATGCGTAAAAGGAAGGGAAAATAGAAAATGGGCCATAAGCAATGATATTTTCCCTCCAGATAAAGCATTTAGAATTGAACAGCTTAAACTAATAATTGATAATCCTACGGACGTAATAGATTATAGTGGCATAAGTGACGGGGAACATCAGTTTATTCATGTCGTAGGCAGCGCAATGCTTTTTGATGAAAAAGGCATTTTGTATTTATTAGATGAACCAGAAACCCATTATAATCCGAAGTGGCGAGCGGAATTTATAACTTCCATAAATGGCGCGATTAAAAATCATCCTCAAGAATTTGTAATTACCACTCACTCACCTTTCTTGCTTTCCGACACTCGCGGTTTTAACGTATTTGTGTTTAGACGGGATGGGGATCGGGTATGGTTCGAACCGATTGGTTTTGAAACTTTTGGCACTTCTTTTCATGTATTATTAAAGCAAGCTTTTAACAGAGATGTCCTCATATCAAAGATGGCTTTGGAAGAAATAAAAGACATTGAGAAAGAAACTGACTTATCAGAATTAATTAACCGGACTGCCACATTAGGCGATTCATTTGAGAAGCAATTTCTTGTAGAAAAAATCAACAAACTTATCTTAGAAAAAAAACAAAAGTAATCCATGTTATTTTCATTGAATTATGTTAAGCATCTAATAGAAAACTTCAATGAGGTGCCAATAGTTTTTTTTGAACAAAGTATCAATGGAAATCAATTTGGAGATGCACTTTTTCCGCAGTGGTTTCTACCAGTTGTAAACTCTTCACCAGTTTTGAAGAAAAAATTTCGTGATGTATTCGATTTGGTAAATGTTATGAATCAACAAGAAAAACAGGCGTTTTACAACAGAATAGTTTCGGATTTGGACATTGAAATACTATGTAATGATGAAAATTCAGCCCCAATTTACACACTGAGGGAATATCCCAATTTACACACTGCATTAAGTTCTCTTTTCAATCACTTGTACTCGGAAACTTTACAAACCTCTGTAAGTTTAAATAATGCGTTAAATACTTCTTTGACGGATTACCACACTGTATGGAAAACAAATAATCCATTTATCGTATGTCCATTCTGCGGGCTCGAAAACTATTCAAGCAGCATAGGCACAAATAGAGATCCGTATGACCACCTTTTATGTAAGAGTAAATACCCGTTATCAGCAATCAATTTTCGTAATCTTATTCCAATTGGTGACAAATGCAATCAAACAGCGGTTAAAGGCGAAATTGATGTTCTTCACAATGATGAATTTGTAAGACGAACCGCATTCTATCCTTATGGGCAGAATACAACTGTTCAATTACGAATTATTTGTATTACGCCGCCATCTGCTGGCTATCGAGGAGAGTGGGATATTGAAATTAACTGTCCGGATCAGAACGACTCTCAAAAATTATCAACATGGATGGAGGTGTTTAATATAAAGGAAAGATATTTGTCTTGGATTAAAGATTTCATGGATGGCTGGAAAGATTCCTTCCTGAAATATTTAACCAAAACTGGTACAGTAATCACCCCTTCGGCCGATGATATACGAATAATTCTTACCACTTGGAAGAACAGTCTTCCTACAATAGAAATTTTTTCAGGTGTAATATTACTGGATGCCTATATTGATCATTTAATAAACGATGCCAATGAAAGTGCATTGTTGGCCTTTTGCAACGTTCAGTTAAATCTCGATGAAGTTACAACTTCAAGCTTACCGTGATACTTTTATGGGGGCAGCGGTTGATGTTGCAATTAATCAAAAAATTTCATTTGGAATTATACTGTTATAAATAAGCCACCTAAAAAGTGGCTTATTTATATTTTGTCTCATAATTCTAATTTTTGACATAAGGAAGTTCCCGATGATGAAGAGTTTGTAACAACGTGTAAAAATGCTTTGAATTTAGCAAGAACCCAGCACGTAAAAAGCAATGGACAAGAAAATGTTTATACAATGCTAGGTAGCTATGTTAAAATTAATTTATTTTTTAAGTATAAGCCATTTTCTGGGCATGTAAGCAGATTTGGACATTATTACAGACATTTGTTTTACATAGTAAAATACGTTGTTGGACAATCCCCAACTGTCATGGATTTTGAACAAAAAAGAGAGTACTTGAGAATGCTACGTGCTCAATTAAGTAATCACGAACAATTAATGTTATATTTTAATTATTTGTCAGGATATGGTTCCAAATGGGAGAATGAAAAAAATAAGTTTCTTTCAGATTATAGGATGATTCATAATCTTCCAATCGAATTAACTAATTTTGCAGTTAACACCCGAACGCACTTTAAAAATGATATAGAGAGAATAGAAAGAGAATATAATGAAAGCATGTTTGAGTACGACGAATAATGCTTAATAGATAAATCAAAACACTGATCTCAAGTTATTCCTCAATTATACAATTGTTACATATCAGGCTTCACAAACCACTCAATTTGCAATGATTTTCACCTGTTTTCATCGCTTTGGTTACAGTCTGGTAACGAAATACCATTAACTCGCTGATTATCTGCATGACTTCACTTTCTGTATCGGGAAATGATGAATACCCAACTTTAGGGCGTTATAATAAGCAATTAAATCAGCGAGTATATTGGTTATACACGTTAGTTCGGTTTGAGCGGCAAGAATAAGTTGGTTATTATGCATTCAATAATTGCTCACTTTCTAAGCATGATCTTATCTTCCTGTGAGTAAGCATTACTACGGCTGATAGAATGATAAGTTTGAAGCTCATATTATAGCTAAGTTTAGATAGATTAAACATACCCACTTTAATTATCTAAAAGCATATTAATAATAAAATTTGTGAAATTATAATATTATTTATTATGTTAGCTGTTGCCTTAACCGATTTATATTAAAAAACAATAACGTGATTGTATTTTCTATTACTATTAGAAATAGAAATAAAAACACCTTTTAAATTGATTTTGGGCTTCTCTTGTTATTTTGATATAGTTGCTCACTTTTAATTTAAAACTTTGAAAAAACTCCCCAAATTCAAGCTGTATCATTAAAATCTGATGTTTAACTACCTCAAAAAACTACTTATATAGAGGTTGTCTAGCTAAATGGGAAAAAGACGGTAAGTACAACACCGCTTACGTTTGAGATAAGAAGAATAACTAAAATTTGTAGCCTATTAAAATTAAAACCGGCAAAAGGTTAATAATATTTGTATATGCATTGTTCAAACTTAATATTATCACATCTATGAATGTACCAAAGGCCGAGGAAAATACCCCTGCTCAGGAACGGGCTATACAAAAGCTGATTTCGATGTTGAGCGAAAAGATGCTGAAAGAAAATCCCCGGCCAGGGCATATGAAACGTGATGCGCACCCGAAAATGATTGCCTTATTGCGCGCGGAGTTTATCATCGTGGAAAACCTTCCGGAAGAATTAAGGATTGGCCTGTTTGCCTCTGGGAAGACGCACCCGGCCTGGATAAGGTTCTCGAACCAGCTGGCACCACCTGGAGGAGATGATGTGAAGGATATCAGGGGGATGGCCATCAAATTACTGAAAGTCGAAGGCAAAAAAGTATTAGAGGGGCAAGAGGATTGCCAAACGCACGATTTTATTACGATTTCCACCGACGCGTTTGTAACAAAAGATATTGTACAGTTTGCCGATATGATAAGCGCGCTAGTGGCGGGCAAGGTTCGGTTGATTTTTTACCTGGTATGCCACCCAAAAAATCTTTGGAACCTATTGCGTGCCAACAAACGTTTTGGCAGCCTGCTGGAGGCACGTTTTTTTAGCGTATCCCCATATAGATTTGGTGAACGGGTGGTAAAATATGCGGTTAAGCCGCAATCCAACTTCCAAACACCAATTGCACCCAAATCAACCCAAAATTACCTGTCCTCAATCATGGAAAGACAGTTGAGCGAAAGGGATTATTACTTTGATTTTATGATCCAGTTTCAAACCGATCCAGCGAAAATGCCTGTGGAAGACCTGAGTAAGCGCTGGAAGGAAGAAGACTCGCCCTTTATTAAACTTGCTACCATTAAAATACCTCAACAGAAGTTTACCTCTGAACCACAAAAAGCTTTCGGCGACCAGCTTTCGTTCAGCCCCTGGCATTGCCTTCCCGAACATACGCCGCTTGGCAGCGTAAACCGGGCGCGTAAAGTTGTTTATCATATCTTATCCCAGTTCAGGCACCGAGAAAACAATCTGCCGGTCATTGAACCCACTACTTTAGAAATCAATTTACCTTAAACCAATTAAAAAAAACCATGTCAAACATCGCAGGAAAAGCCTATGCCATGAATTTGATGACACCCATCAAAAGATATTACGTATGGCTGAATCGTTTAATTTTCTGGATTGGCGGCTTATCCCTATTTCAGAAACAATCATTTGGGGGCCTGGGTACCCTCTCCCTTATTCATTATGCCCGCTGGGTAGTAGTGGGCCGTAAGCAATTTCCCCGGCTGAGTAGTGACCAGCCGAAGGAAGATTTAAAATACGCTTACATGTTTTTCTTTAGCAATTTTAACGGTAGTTGGACCCAATATGTGGATTCTTTCTCGATGGCTATACCGGGGGGATTGAATCTGCTATGGTATAAAAGTGTAGGCAAGCCAGGTGCAGTGCCCGAAAACCCTTTTAATAGTTATGTGATCAAAAACCAGATATGGACGGAGCATTATTATAATTCATATCCGTTGGCATCATCAAATGATGTAAAATCCGCGCAGAGGGTAAGGGCGCAGTTGCTGGCGTTATCTGATGGGCTCGATAACATTACGGCCGATGAGTTTCTGCGGCAATACAACGCGGCTCTATTTAACTTGCAGGCGGACTTAAGCCAAATGGAACCGGCGCCAGTAGTGAGTTTGGCCAATGAGGCTGTCGCCAAAAGATCGCGTTTAGAGAAAAATATTGAATAATTCATTTCTTATCACAAAAAAATGCCAAATATATCAGGAAAAGCATATGCGTTAACCACTTTCTGCCCGATAAAGAACGGCCAGCAAGGTGGCGTATCAAACGGTAGTATGATCAGGAAAAAACTTCAGGAATTACCGGTGAATAGCAACAGCCCAATGGCAGCCGTGCCCAATACTTATTTAGCCCGGTTCTATGTACTCGATAATGCCATTTTTCAGTCGTATCCTAACGCTTTGGATACCTTGCAATCGAAGTACCTCGTATTTAGTTCAAATTTCCATGGCGACCTTGATGCCTATCTCAAAGGGATGTGGAATAATGCCTCCGTAACAATTAAATATATCTGGGCCGATTGTGTAGGATTCGAAAACGTTAATTCGGCAGATAGTTTTCTGGCTTATATTAAAAAGTGCCAGGTTTACACTACCTTCTTTTTTAATGGATCCACCGATGACTCCCTTCAAGAACAATTGAAATCCTTGTTTTTGAAGCAGGCTTTTTCGGAGTTTGTATTTAAACACCAGGGTGCGCCCGCATCGCAGTTGCTGGCAGATTTTAAAGAATTTATTGCTTATTCACAGCCGAAGGTACTTGCGGGCCCGACATGGAGAGCCGGTGCCGATGAGTTAGAAGGCATTGTCATCAATAAAAATTTATCAACAACAGCAGATACCTAAATTTATTCCAATACAACCATATGGAAACGCTATCATTAGACTTATACGATATTCAAGGGAATATCATGAAAAATTACGCCGAGTCGGGGTTTATCAAAGCACGCTATTTATTCTTTAAGATAATAAACGGGTCAGAAGGACGCTGCTTTATCAAGGGTGTGCTTGGCTACATTACATCGGCGGCGCCATGGACAGGCGGGGCCGAAGGTAGCGCTGGTGTTCCCTGGCCTACCGCCACAACAAATATAGCCTTTACCTATAACGGCCTAAAAACGCTGGGTATTTCGGTTCAGACTTTACAAAGTTTCCCTGACGAGTTTATTATCGGGATGCGGGGGCGGCGGAGTATTTTAGGGGATAACGGTTCCAGTGACCCTGAGCACTGGGATCCGGTATTCCATAAAGACATCCATATCTTTATATCCATAGAAGGACCGACTGAAAAAGCGGTCGAGGATCGTTATAACAAAATTATGGAAGTGATTGCCGAGCATCATATAAAAGGTGTGGAGTTACTGGACGGGCACCGGGCCGAAAAGGGTGAGGCAGATAAACCGTACCAGGACGCTTCGGCATTATACGAAGATGGCTTACCCACCGCCAAAGAGCATTTCGGTTATACGGATGGTATCAGTAATCCATTTTTTAAAGGCATGACCGCTGAAATGGGTGAACTGGCCGGTGGCGGAAAGAAAAACAATAAGGGGACGCTGGGTTATGGAAACCCAGAGTTAGACTCTACCTGGTTGCCCCTGGAAACTGGTGAATTTATTTTGGGGCATATGGACGAGGCGCAGGAATACCCTGTGGGGCCGATGCCGCCGCTCATGGCTAAAAACGGATCGTTCCTGGCGTACCGCAAATTGCATGAAAATGTGGGGAAGTTTAACGCATATTTGGATAAGACGGCAGAGAATTTCCCTGGAGGCAAAGAATTGCTGGCGGCGAAATTTGTTGGCCGGTGGAGAAATGGCGTGCCACTGACTACCTTCCCCAATGAAACCGAAGCAAATGCATTAAGTAAACAAAGGCATGCGGCTGTAGCGGCCATCACTTTGGCCACTACGGACGAGGACAAAATCAGAGCTCAGGAGGCATTCAGGCTAATTAATAAAAAATTCCAGGCTTTTGATTATAACCAAGATATCAACGGGGGCCGTTGCCCGGTTGGGGCGCATGCGCGCAGGGCAAATCCGCGCGGGGCGCTGGAGTTTGGCCATGAAAAGGCATTCGATACCCCCAGTGCTGTGGATAACCGCCGCAGGCTCATCAGAAGGGGATTGCCTTATGGATTAGCTGTAGATCCATCTAGCAATGACGGGAATCATGGTACTATTATTATGACCATTCACGCGAGTATCAAACGCCAGTTCGAATTTGTTTTGCAGCAATGGATCAACTACGGAAACGACTTTAAATTAGCTAATGATAAAGACCCGCTTTGCGGGAACCATGCTGAAATTGAGGGGAAAGGCGATGGGCGGATGGTCTTACAGGCTGGCAAAGTAACTGATGCACCGCCGTATTTCCTCAGTGACATGCCGCGTTTTGTTGAAACTCGCGGCGGCGAATACTTTTTTATCCCGAGCCTTACCGCTTTGCGGATGATAGCCGATAAAATAGTCGACCCTACCTAAGCCTGTTATGGCCTAATGGAAACATAGCCACGCCGATGGTTGAAGGCAAAACCTCCCATCGGCAGCTTTTGCCCTTGCTTTGACAGTGAAAATAAATTATATGATGAAACTCAATTCCGCATTTATCAGCACTCCTATTTAGAAGTAATAAGCAGGTTTTCTGGACGTAAATATAAAAAAGCAGACGCAGAATCACTGTAGGCGACTGCAGTTGCCCGAGGAGTGGGACTGATGTTTTTTTGATGATTAACAATTAGTTTTTCCTGCAAATCCAGCCCTATTAAATACTTAACGCTTGTAAAACATACAAATCCAAAGAAAAAAAGGCTTATGCCGTAAATTGATAAAATAGTTAATGATTCTAGTGGTGAAAGGTAGGTTTTCATCTTTTCGGAAATTATAATGATTTTAGTTTATACGAATATATTTTGCTTAGGTTACATTTTTTAACTACGTAATTTAATTACAAACCAGCCCAGATGTTTATCAATCTGGATTGGTTACAACCAAATTTGTTCCAACAGGATTTGATCGTGATGATTTACAATAAAAACCAGACACGGTTAAATCTGAAGTATAAGAAGCCGGGTCATGAAGAAATTCGGATCCGATGTAAACCGTATTATACCCGCCTGAATAAGGAACTTTAAATGTTTTACGCACCTCCCATAATGAAGAGTCGATAGGTGTTACAGTAATATCTAATAAATTAACAACTTTTGGGAGAGCGTTATTCACACCAATAAATTGAGGGGTTAAATCAAAATTACTGGGGTCATTTTTCATGTAAAATACAGTTTGTATATACATGCTATCAATTGGTGCAGCATATTTTTTAATGTACCATATATTGCGGCTATTATTGCCCACTACCATTTTTAAACCTTTTTTTATACCATAGCGCCTTAATGTTGCATTATCTTCGGGGGTTAAAAAAAAGGTTTCGTCTTCTATAAAGTCAGATGGCTTAGGGTCAACCTGAAAACCATAGTTAACAACATCATTTATAGGTATAAATTTCTTAACGGAAACCAGGTCCGAGCCGGGAACTTTTTGGCAAGAACAATAGATGGCGCTTATTAAGATTAACACTGGTAGGAAACCGAATTTTAAGGTAATTATATTTTTCATAACAGTAATTTGTGTGTTTAATATTACCTATTTGTACGGGCTTTTATTTAAATAGTTACATAATTTTCATTAAAGTAATTTTTATTTTTAAATTGTGTAATTTATATCTTAATTATAAATAAAATAAATTATTTACTGGGTAATTATGCTTTAGATGGGATAAAAAATGGACGGGATTAGATTTGGCTCGAACTTACATTGGCCAGACGGCTCGCTAAATTTTAACAGGCGATATAAGGTATTAAAATGAATGAATGCAAAAAAAAACCCGACTGAGAGCCGGGCTTTTTTATACACATTCCAATTACCAAAACCTGACTTCTTTTACGGGAGGTTATGCGGAAAGGTTACGAAATATTTTATTTTTTTAAAAGAGTGAAAAATCTTGTACAAAGGTACAACCCGATAAAGTTAAAGTTTTAATTAAAAGCTGGTATAGCGTTAGCAGGTGCAGGTTCATTTTTTAAATGAATGATAAATTTAGTTCCTTTGCCGGGCTCGCTTTCTACATTCATGCTCCCTTTGGCAGCGTTTACTATCTTTTTTGCCAGGTATAAACCAATGCCATGCCCTTCAATATCACGGTTTAGCCTGCCATACATATCAAAAATAGTGGTAAGGCCTTCCTTCGGTATACCTATGCCATTATCCGTTATTGATAACATCATACCATCACCTTCTTTTTTTGTATGGATATGAATTACAGGGCGCTCATCGCTTTTGAATTTTATAGCGTTTGAAACCAGATTATATATAATACTCCTGAGGTTCTTTTTCGAAAAATGGATATATTGAACTTCAAGCTCACGGATAACAACCGCCTCGGCCAGTTTAATTTTATTATCCAGGCTCCATTCTATATTATTAAGTATTTCATCAATATCAACCAATTCCATAGCCAGCATATCGTTTTCTATTTTGGCTATTTTAGATATATCTTTAATTAACGCGTTAAATTTATGTATGGATCCGTTAATAATTTTAAGGAATTTATTAACCTGCGGATCGCTTACGTTTATCCGGTTAATGATCTCGATACTTGTTTCAATATTAGCTAATGGGGCCAACAAGTCGTGCGATGCGGTATGCACAAAATTGTCAAGGTCCTCGTTAATGCGCAGCAAGCTTTGGTTCTTTTTATCAAGCTCCAGCTGTACTTTTTTTAATTCTGTTACGTCATTAAAAGTAATAATAGCACCATGGTACGAATTGTCTGCCTGCTGTACATAGGGCATCGTCATTATCTGATACCATTTACCGTTATTAGTTTCAATTTCTTTAGTAATAATAGTACCTTCGGCAAGCACCTTCTTTATATCATCTATAATGGTTTCAAATTTTATATTGGTTGATATATTGCTTATTGGCCTGCCTATATCACTTTCCAGCAGGTTGATTTGCTTGGTGGCACCCGGCGAAAACTTCATTAACAGCAGATCGTTATTAATAAATAATTGCCCGTTAATATTGCTTCTGAAATAGTTGTTCAGATCGTCATTAATTTCAAGCAGTTCTTTGTTTTTTAACTGGTAATCAGAGTTTATGGTATCCAGTTCCTCGTTAACAGATTGCATTTCTTCGTTAGAGCTTTGCATTTCCTCGTTAGCCGAGATTAGCTCTTCGTTAAAAGATTGCATGTTCTCGTTCGAGGCGTCTAACTGCTCATAAGTGTATTGCAGCTTGTCTTTTATTTCCTTCAATTCCTCTTCCAGATTTACAATATATTGGTCGAGGTATATTTTTTCGTCAAATACTTTGTTTTTCTGCTTTTCCGTTACTGGTGATGCATCTTCGCTAATGCTTACCATTAACAATTTTTGTTCGCCCTTTTTAACTATAAGGGGAGTTACTGATAGGTTAACCATAATTAAATGGCTGCCTTGTTTAATTTTAATACCCTGTACAGCTGCTTTCTCGTTTATTTTTAACGCTTTGGTACTAAGGGTGTTAAAAGCTACCGCAAGGGGTTTTGGCAGAAGCTCTGTAAGGTTTGGGTTAAAGTTTTTCTGGAGCAGGTATTTAGTGGTATCTCCATACGATTTTATAACATGGTTATTTTCATCAATACAAATCACCAGGCGATTGAGTTCTTTAACCAGAGCCGCATTTACTGCTTCAACCAGGGTAGTATTAGTATTTGTTGAGATGTTTTCGCGCGAGTAAGATGAAGGCGCACGTTTGGCATCTATAAGTTCGGGTAAAGAAAACGCGTCAAAACGTAATGCCCGTTTTGCTTCCAGGTTTTTATATATCTTCCACTTTTTATTTACAATCTCCAGGTTTTTCATTATAGGCATCGGGTTTTCGCTGGAACCTAAAAATAAATACCCGTCTTTTTTTAATCCAAACAACAGCATGGTGTATATTTTCTTCTGCAAAACGGTTGTCATGTAGATCAACAAGTTTCGGCAGCTAATAAAGTGCATATTGCAATAAGGGGGGTTCTTCACCAGGTCGTGCTGCGCAAAGATTACCATTTTTCTAATTATTGGTTTCACCCGGTACTGCGCACCTTCTTTTATAAAGAATTTTTCAAGCCGCTCCTCAGATACGTTATTGGCAATGCTTTTATTATAAATGCCTTTACCCGCGTGCACCAACGCGGCTTTATCAATATCAGTGGCAAATATCTTTACAACGGTATCTTTTAAGGAGCCCTTTAATTGTTCGGCTATCAATATAGCCATCGAATAAACTTCTTCGCCAGTGGCACAACCGGCCACCCACATTTTCAATTCTTCGCCGGGTGTAATCCTCTGCAAAATATCAGGCAATATACTTTTTTGTATAATGTCAAATGCTTCCTTATCCCTGAAAAACGAGGTTACACTAATCAGGAACTCTTTCGAAAGTGCTTCAACTTCTTCGGGGTTTGCCTTCAGAAAATCGAGATAGTTAGTTAACGTGGTAAAATTACCATACGCCGCTCTCCTTTTTGTACGCCGGAGTATGGTGCTTTTTTTATATTCCGAAAAATCAAGCGGAAGTTTTTCTTTAATTAATTCGACAATTGCTTTTAGATTTTTTTCATCATCCTTTCCATCAGAAAACAACTCGGCTCCGTACTTAATATAATCTTCTATGGCGTTAGGCATCAGCTCTGGCTCCAAAACAAAATCTACTATACCAGTAGCAATTGCATGTGAAGGCATGCTTGGAAATTCAGATGTTTCCGGATCACGGGCTATCACCATTCCACCCGCTTTTTTAATAGCCTTTATACCTGAAGTGCCATCAGAACCCAAACCGGAAAGCACCACTCCAATTGCTCTTTTTCCGCTGTTTTCTGCAAGGGAATTAAAGAATTTATTTATAGTAAGGTGGGGTGTTTTAGTTTTTTCTTTATTGGTAAGGTATAACTTGTTGTCGCTAATGGTCATATACTTATCGTGTGGGATAAGATACACTACATTGCTTTTTAAAGCTAAACCATTTTCGGCTTCCTTAATCTGCAGTTTACTATGTCTGGCTAATAACTCAACCATCCGGCTTTTAAAATCGGATGATAAATGTTGGATAATTACGTATGCAACCCCATCCAAAGGGGTATGGTCAAAAAAAGCATTAATTTCTTCCATCCCACCGGCCGATGCGCCAATTGCAATGATATGATGGGGTTCTGCTGATTGCATAAGCTGTAATTAAAAGAGCGTCAAGTTAGAATACGAGAATATATTCTGATAACAGAGGACAGATAATGTTACCAAATATATAAATCTTTTCAAGATAAACAAATATTTATTTAATTTTATTTCTCCTTAATGCAATATAATTAATTTCAAGTTAATTTATTGCAAACAACAAGAAAGAACAATGAATGCAAATCTGCAAATTAAGCTGGTATCTGTAAATGACGCTCATCACCGTCAAATATGATCTTAATTAACTATGGTACACACCCCCTACAATAGTTAGTTTTTATCCTTTAAACGCTACTATTTCTTTACCTATCAAATTTATTTCAGGGTTCATTTCAAAAAGTGGCATATCGGTTTCGGGGTCCAGTTTTAGCCATTGCTCTTCGGTATCTTTTTGTATGGTGGCAAACTCTAAACCATCCTTAAAAATAGTAAACGTATCGTTCTCTTCCGGAAATACGGAGTACGTTATTTCTCCTATCTCAATATCAAAAGGTTCTTCCATAATGTTTTATCCGTGTTTTTTCTTTTTTGTCATTTTGGCTTTAGTGCCGGCGCTAAAGTTATAGTCTTTTTTATTGCTATCCTTTTTTTCGTGGAAAGCTTCGCCACGCGTTTCAACAGGGGTTTTTGGCACTGCCTTTTTCTTATCCTCGTTTTTATCCTCTTTGGATACGATAAGATCCTCGGGTAATTCGGCTACCGCTAATTTATGCCCAATGGCATGTTCTATTTTTTTAACTGTTGCCAGCTCAATATCTGTAGCAAAAGTTATGGCAAAGGTTTCATCAAGTGCTGATCGTTTTACAATACGCTCAATAAAGATCTCTTTTTCATCGGGTATTTCCAGGTGAATAATAAACGGGATACGGGTAAGGTCGACCGACCCTTGTAACTCGTTGGCAATGATAAGCACCCTTATTTCTTCCTGTTCTTTAAAATCCTCTATATGTTCAAACCCTTTCGATTCAAAAAACAAGGGGTTTAGTATCGCCGATTTCCCTTTCATGCGTTGGTGCAGGTTGGCCTGTATCTTTTCGGCAGTTAACCGGGTGTTTACAAATACTACCGTTTTAGTAAATATCTCTTCGTCTTGCAATAATAAATTAAGCAGGTTAAGCTTGGTACGGAAGTTATTTACATGGTACAATACCTGCTCAAATATTTCCGCTTTGGCCTCACCTGTTTCTTCAACCTCTATTATGGCAGGCATACTCATAAACGGTTGTATCATTTGTTCCAGTTTACTATGCAACACTTCTGTAAATATTAAATGCTGGCATTTACTAATGCTGTTGGCTAACTCGTTTACCGGGAGCTGTAAACCTTGCTTAACAATGGTTTCGGCATCATCCACAATAAACATGATAATTTTATTAAGGTTGAGGCCCAGTTTAAGGTATATGGAACGGGCCCTGTCGGGCGTGGCTACTACAATATCGGCGCCATCTGCCAGAGCATCCATTTGGGTTTCTATGCCCGGGGTTGCGTATAAGCTAACCACACGGATGGTTTTATTTTTATTTAAAAGCTCAAACTGCTCTGTTACGGCTATTACCCTGTCTTTATCAGGTACTAATATCAATGCCCGGGGGGCTTCTTCTACGCCGTATTTAAGGCGCATTAACACTCCTAAAATATACGTGGTTGTTTTACCGCAACCTTCGGGGCCAACGCCTATCATATCCTGCCCGCCTATAATCCGCGACAGCGATTTTGACTGTATTTCTTTTGGAGTTAAGTAACCTGCATCGGTTATTGACCGTACCAGTTGCTTATTCAACTTTAATTTATCTGACCACACAATTACAACAATTTTAATATGGTGCAAATTAACGACAAAATTTTGAGTTGTGTGTTGGACTTTAGTTGCCCGTTGCGAGTTGTGAGTTGCCAGTTTTGGGTGTTGTTATGGGTTGCGAGTTGCCAGTTTAGGGTTTTAGGTTGTCGTACCTCCGCAATATGTAACTTACAACCCTCAACAAAAAAACCTTCCGCAACTCGCAACCAAAAGATCTCACAACCCACAACTGGCAACTAAATACTTACCTTTGCGCGATCATGATAAAAAGAGCGCTCGAAAAACTTAAGATAAATGCCCTGAACGAAATGCAGCATGCCGCGCTCAATGTGCCTAAACAAAGCGATATGATATTGCTTTCGGCAACGGGTTCGGGTAAAACGCTGGGGTTTTTGTTACCTGTTTTAGGCTTGCTCGACGAACAAGTGACCGGCGTACAGGTGCTTGTTTTGGTTCCCTCGCGTGAGCTGGCCATGCAGATAGAGCAGGTTTTTAAAACGATGAGCAGCGGCTTTAAGGTAAATTGCAGCTATGGCGGGCATTCTACCCGGATAGAAAAAAATAACCTGTCACAACCACCAGCGGTGCTTATTGGCACACCGGGCCGGATAGCCTACCATATTCGCCACGAAAATTTTAACACCCAAAACGTACAAACACTGGTGCTTGATGAATTTGATAAAGCACTTGAGTTTGGCTTTCAGGATGATATGGCCTTTATTATCAAGCAGTTGCCGGCTTTAAAGAAACGGATTTTGACATCGGCTACCAAAATGGAGCAAATACCAGCTTTTACAGGCGTAACAAAACCCGTAGAGATCAACTTTTTGAAAGACGCGGTAAGCGCGCCCGATCTGAAACTAAAGTCGATTATGACCACCGGCGAGGATAAACTGGAAGCTGTATTCGCGCTGATCTGTAAAATAGGAAATAAGCCCACGTTGGTTTTTTGTAACCACCGCGACGCCGTGGACAGGATAAGTGAGTTATTGTATGATATGGGTTTGATACATGGTGTTTTTCATGGTGGGATGGAGCAGGAAGATAGGGAGCACGCTTTATTGAAATTCAGGAACGGGAGTACTAACCTGCTGATCACTACCGATCTGGCGTCGCGCGGTTTAGATATACCCGAAATTGAATGTGTGATACATTACCAACTGCCACATAACGAAGAAGCTTTTTTGCACCGCAATGGGCGTACCGCGCGCATGCATGCCAAAGGTACATCGTACCTGATGTTAACCCCGGAAGACAGGCTGCCGTATCTGAAAGAGCAACCCGAAATTGAAAATTTACCCGACAAGATTGTTTTGCCGAAACCAACGGCCTGGGCCACCTTATACATAGCCGCCGGGAAAAAAGATAAAGTAAACAAAGTGGATATTGTGGGATTACTGCTACAGAAAGGCGAATTGCAAAAAGAAGACCTGGGCCTGATAGAAGTGCGCGACCATGAATCATACGCGGCTGTAAAGCGCGATAGGATAGGGCGCGCCGTACAGCTTATTAAAGACCATAAAATTAAAAACAAGAAGGTTAAAATAGAAATATCCAGGTAACTGGTTTAGAATAATCAATCGGCATCATAGGCCTGTTTCAAGGCTGCAATATCAAGTTTGTCCATTTTCATCATAGCAGCCATTGCCTGTTGTGATCTTTTAGCATCGCTGCTACCAATAAATTGGCGCAGGGCACTGGGTACAATTTGCCATGACAGGCCGTATTTATCTTTAAGCCAGCCGCACCTGCCTTTTGAGCCGCCTGCCGAGAGTTTTTCCCAATAATCATCTACTTCTTCCTGGGTTTTACAATCTACCGATAACGATATAGCTTCATTAAATTTAAAGTATGGGCCGCCATTAAACGCGATGAGTTCCTGTCCCTCTATTTCAAATGTAACAGCCATTGGTTTTCCGCCAGGGCCGGGGTTTATGTTTCCGTTTTTCGAATTTTTAAAAATAGATGTATAAAATGCAACAGCTTCTTCAGCATTATTATCAAACCATAAAAATGGGGTTATCTTTTTCATATGGGTAGTTTATTTGTTTGCCAAACGTTGTTATTCCTTAACAAATGTAATATACAAAGTTTATATAAACCAATAGTAAATGCATTAAACAGGTTAATCACCCCGGCGAATTTTCATTATAAACCAATGCCCCCACGGAGATCGAAATGCTTGCCAGCCTAACTTTTTGGCAGGGTTACGCTATCATCATAAACAGGTTTTCCCAGCAAATTACTGCATAGCTTTACCGCGCTTGCAAAGGCATCTTCGTGGAAACCATATTTAAAATAACTGCCGCAAAAGTAGATGGGGCCGGTTTGGTTTAATTTATACAATTCTTCTTGAGAGCGGATGGCGGGTACATCAAACAAGGGATGTTCGTAATCAATTTCTTTGATAATCTTTTGCGTGTCAATGTTATCATGCGGATTGATGGAAACAAAATAGTTTTTTTTATCGGATACGCTTTGCAACTGGTTCATCCAGTAAATGGTACTTGGCAGCAATTTACCTCCCTGCAACTGTATCCGATAGTTCCAGCTGCTCCAAGCCAGCTTTGTTTTGGGCATAATACTTTCGTCGGTATGCAATACAGCTTTGTTGTATTGGTATTTAAAGGTTGATAGCAGGCGTTGTTCTTCGGGTGTGGGGTTATCTAAAAGCGCCAAAGCCTGGTCGCCATGGCAGGCCAGTATCACTTTATCATAAATTTCGGTGGCACCATCGGCGGTGTGCACTATTGATTTGCCGTTTTCGCGGGATACTTTTACAGCTTTACTATTAACGCGGATTTTGTCTTTAAAAGGTTTTATAAGTATTTCGCGATAGCTTTGGCTGCCTTTATCGGGGGTGTACCATTGGTGCTGCGTGTCTAAACCTAAAAAACCATGATTTTTAAAGAACCTGATTAATGCTACCGCCGGGAAATCAAGCATCTGTTCCATTGGGGTACTCCATACGGCCGAGCTCATGGGTACAAGGTATTTCCACAGCATATCTTCACTAAAGTTAAACTCTTTAATATATTGGCCCAGGGAGTGGTTAGCGTATTTAGGGTCGTCGAGTATTTTAACGCTTTCTTTATTAAAACGGCCTATCTCCATTAACATTTTGATGTATGGCAGGTTGAAGATGTTTTTTCGTTGTGCAAACAAATGGTTAACACTTGAGCCGCTATACTCCAAACCCGTAGGTATATGTTGTACACTAAAAGACATGTCAGTTTTTTTAACCGGGGCATTAATTTCGGCAAATAGCTTGCAAAGGTTCGGGTAAGTCTGATAATTGAAAACCATAAAACCCGTATCAATGTAAACCGGCTTGCCATCTTCGTCAACAGTAACGGTATTGGTATGGCCGCCTACGTAGTTGTTTTGTTCGTAAAAAGTAAGGTTGGCTGTTGAGTTTAGGAAATGGCCGCAACCCATCCCGGCAATACCGGTACCTATAATGGCTATTTTTTGCATCGTTATTTTGTAACCTGGTTTAAAAACCGTTCAATAGTATAAGTAGCTAACTGGCCGCTGGGGCCGTTTAAAGTATAATCGCAGCCGTGAGTTGCCCAGGGGAGCGTGAGTACAAAGTGTTTAACGCCATTTTGCTGCAGCTTAATATTTAAGCGGCGGGTATGCTCGTAGGCAACCAATACATCATTTTCACCATGTATTAATAAGGTTGGTACAGATTGCTTGTTTACTGCTAATATAGGCGAGCTTGCTTCATAGTTATGCGGTACCGCATTATAAGTGCCACCCAGATAATCTCCCATTACCTTACGGGAGTCCATAATGAGCGGGTTTGACGGAATAGAATAGCCCCAAACCATATCTGCGGGGCCATAATAGCTGATTACCCCTTTTAAACCCGGCTGGTGCAGGGTATATGCTGATAGCAATGCAATTTGTCCGCCTGCCGATCTGCCCAGTAAAACAAAGTTATTGGTATCGATATGCAGTTTATCGGCATGCTGGCGTAAAAAAGATATGGCAGTATGTACATCCACAACTGGCGCCGGGCATTGGTATTGGGGAGCTAAGCGGTAATTAATAGATGCTACATTATAGCCCAATTTAGCCAGGTGGCTATTAATTTCGGGTAATTCGGAACTATTGCCCGCCGCCCATGAGCCTCCGTGTACCACAACAACGCAGGGTTTTGTACCAGCTATTACCGATGGATAAAAATCAAGCTTTAAATTTAAAATAGGGTTATAAGTTAATACGCTGTACGGGATCAGTTTTTCTCCTAACCCGGTAAACATGCGGATAGGATTGAAAGGCAATTTGCCTGGCTGGCCCTGTAATTCTGCAGTACCCGTGCCAAACTCTGTTTCAAAGTTTTGTGGTAGGTTTTTTGCAATGCTATACGCCCGTACAAGAGGGGATATATACAAAATTAATGCTATTAGCCCCGTTATAGTACCAGCTAACTGATATTTTGTTACCCCAAAACCCCATGCAATTAATAGAGAAGTGATAATAATAAATACCCACGAAAACTCTGTAACCAGAATGGAAGCCAGCCATAAATAATAAGCCGGAGCCTTAAAAATGGTTAATAATGAGAGTAAAAAAAATATAATAATGAATATTAACCTGGCCATTTATTTGTTTTTATGAAATAGATAATGACTTACTATCCACTCGTTACCATTATTATAATTCCATAATTCGGCACAAGCGAGGTAAAATAAGCGCCAGTATACCCACCATTTAACTGCCTGGTTTTTACCATACGTTTGTTGGAATAGGGGCATAATCTCGGCTTCATTGTTGTCCATATTTTTTAACCAGGCTTCGGATGTTTTGGCATAATGGGTGCCGTTTACATGCCAGTGTTTTTCGACCGAAAGATCGTCGTTGAAATAAAACATAAGATCGTCGCTAGGCATTACACCACCTGTAAAAAAGTACCTGCTCATCCAGTCAGATTCGTCTTTTACTTCAAAAAGGTATGCATATTCTTTATGCGTAAAAATATGGATGAATAGTTTGCCGCCGGCCTTTAAAAACGATGCTACCTTTGCCATCAGCAACTGGTAATTGCGCATATGTTCAAACATCTCTACCGAAACTACTCTGTCAAATTGTTCGTCGATGGTGAAAGTGTTCATATCAGCGGTGATGACGGTAAGGTTGGTGATGTTTCGCTGTTTGGCCTGCTCATCAATATGAAGTTTTTGTGTACGGGAATTTGATACAACCTTAAAGGTGCTTTTCGGATACTTAGCGGCCATAAACAGAGATAGCGAGCCCCATCCGCATCCCAATTCCAACACGTTTTGCCCGTTTTGTAATTCTGCACGCTGGCATGTAATATCCAGCATATCGGTTTCGGACGTGTCAATATCGGTTACACCGGGTTTCCAGTATCCGCAAGAATATTTCAGATTTTTGCCTAAACAGTATTGGTAAAATACAGTTGGCACTTCGTAATGTTGCTCATTTGCGTCGACTGTGTTAACCGCGATGGGCGACGCCTTTAAATCAGCTATTAATTTCATTAAATGGGCCTGCTGCGCTTCTACGTCGCCTTTATTCTCGTCTTCAAGTCGTTGCCTTAACAGTTTGCGAATGCCCTGGCGGATTAAAAAATCAGGGACCTTGTTTTGTTCGAGTAATTTATCGTACCACATTGTTGCTTAGGGTTTAGGCCGTTATAGTTAGGAAGATTATTAGTCTAATTTAGACTATTTTGAAATACCTTTACCTATTTCCGGACTTATTTATACCTATATTACGATGTTTAAGCGTGTATAGATTTGGTTTTAGGTTTATTTTATGTGCGATTTGCTTATTTACCGAAAGCTTTTTATACAGATGCCCCAACCCAGAATGAACGCCCATGCCATTTACCGTCGGGAAATTAGGGAAACCGGGTCAGGAATAAAAATATAAACCTTGTATTAAAAGGCGAACAATACGTAGTTTAAAATGCCGATTAATAGGTATTTTAAACTACTGAAAGTTGCATTACTTTTATTTATCATTGTATTGATATATTATTTCTAAAAATTTTACTCTTTAAAAGTATGAAAATCAAGTACGCTTTGTACACCTGCTGTTTGTTATCTATTTTCTGTTTCTTCCAGGCATCTGCCCAAACAGAATCTGCCACTGTTAAAATGCAAAAAATGATGAGGAACATTATCCAGCAGGTTCCTGATGAGTTTAAAAAATTAAAAGGAAGTGAAGTATCGCGAAATGAGAAAGCAATTATTTATAAAGTTGACCTTACGAAAACGATAACCGACCCTAAAGAAATGAAAACCGCGTTAGCGACGGATTTTTTTGGATCTATGCTTACTTCTGAAGATTATATTGCTGAAACCGGCGGGAGTACTATTTATTTGGCCCGGTACGCTGATGTTGATATTTTAGAACTTATGGGAAAAGCTTTTATTGACCTGCCTAATTTTTTAGCAATGGGTACAGATGCTAAAGTAGACGAATTGAAATCCGATATTATCGGTACACATATTTATATTCTAACCATTAAAGGCGTAAGTATTGGGCGTCTTGATTACGATGGGTTAAACGGAAAAGGTCAGCTAATTATCGGTATTAAGAAATAAATTTATGAGAACATTATATATAATTGGCGTTTTACTTTGTATTACCTTTTTTTCCTGCAAGAAAAAGACAGACGACCCAAGCGCGGTTACCAATCAATACGGCGATGCATACTTATCGGCAAGTTCGGGCTGGCAACGAGTAGCTACAGTAAAAAATAGCAGTAAATATAGCATGCGTGCTTACGACCTTCAAATTGATGGCAGTAACGCCAGGGTGCTTTACAGCGAAGGCTTTACGGCAAATGGTGCAGATATACAGACCTATTATAAAGCTCAATATGCTTTAGGAAGTAATACGGAGGCAGCCATAACTAAGCTGCCAGACGATTATACACTCTATATTCAAAATAATTCACAGCTTGACTATCAAAATATAATGCCGCAGTTTCAACCGGGAACATTTAACACAGAATATCTTTGTTTTTATCATTACTATTCTAGTGCCCCATTTGTAAACTTAAACGACAACAACTTAAAGCAGGTCACAACCGATCAAGTAAACAGTCCGACTCAAACTTTTAAAAATTTGCCTAATGGCGATATATTAGGAGGAGACGTGGCAAATACCAGGGCTTGCGTAGCCGAATATTATACCCGTAGCAATAACTCATGGAAAGCTTATTATGCTAATGCATACGATGGGTCAGCAGCTTATACGCACACCCCATTTATACTTGCCGATGGCACTTTACTATCTTTTCGCCTTTATTATAAAACAGGTAAGGCTTACCTTGCCATTGCCGATTTTACCAATGCCAATTACCCGGCTTCTGGTTTTGCAAATAGGGTAGTGGAAGAACATACAGAATTTGCACCCAATATACCTGATCTTAACTCAATATTTTTTAACCCTACTAATGTTGTGGCATACACTACCGAAGCAAACTCGGTAACCATAGTTATGCAACATAAAGATATATTAGGGCAAACCTCAACACTTAGCGCCTATAAATGGACCGAAGGTGCAACAACCATTCAAAAATTATATAGCGGTGTATCAATTTCAAACGAATTGGTGACTATGCTGCTCCGAAGAAATGAAATTGGCTGCACTATTGATGGTACATTGTACGCAATTTTATCAACAGGTACAGGCTTCCATCTTTCATTAACCAATTCGGGCGGCGAAAAAAGCTATGGTGCCGCCAGCAATAATAATGGAGGTAACTACGTACTTACATTAAACCGTCTTCGTTATTATAACGGATCGTATTATGCGGTGCTGGCTCCAACACAAGGCGGAACTTCGCCCGATGCGCAACATATGGATATTGTAAAACTGACCCCATAATAAAGTGATCAACGGTTAAAAGTAGTTTTTAGGAAAATTCCATAAATTCGGTGGGGCCTAAATGCACAGCACCGAAATCATAAGCTATATAATGCTTATCACTTAAATTTGAGCCCCAAACAGAAATGTCCCATTCTTTTGTCGCGATAGCCCGCCGGGCGTTAAATACATGATAGCTCTGGTGCTTATATATGACATTATAACGAAGCCTGATTTTTTTATCGGTATAAAGTGCGAAATAGGCGATAGGGGCTTTATATTCCGTTTTTAGCTTTAATAAATTTTCAAATCTCGACTAGTTTAATATCAGTTTAAACATTATTGATTAATTGATGTATATATAACATTAACAAATTAATTAAAGTGAAATACGAAATATTACTTAATCAGATCAAAGAATTTGTATTTGCATTTTTTAAAACACACGCCGATGACCGGCTGAGTTATCATAACACCGGGCATACCGAAAGTGTTGTTTCCTATGTAATACAAATAGCCAATCATTATCAACTCAACGATGATGATTTTTTTGCCGTATGCGCGGCTGCCTGGTTTCATGATACAGGTTATGTTTTAGATGCCCATAATCATGAAGAAAAAAGCATAGCAATAGCTAGCGATTTTTTTAAGGAGCATAAAGTACCAGCAGCTGTTTTAAGCAAGATAAAAGGGTGTATAAATTCTACCAAAATGCCCCAGCAGCCAACCAATCTTCTGGAAAAAATATTATGCGATGCTGACCTTTTTCATTTAGGCACCGGCAAGTTTACTGATAAAAGCAAACAGCTGCGAAAAGAGGTAGAAGCCTTATCGGGCATACCCATAGATAAAAGCGAATGGCGGCAGAAAAATGCCCAATTAATACAAGGCCATCAGTTTCATACGGACTATTGCCAGTTGCTGCTTAATGATAAACAGCAGGAAAACCTTCAAAAGCTAATCGATAAACAGAAAAAAGATAGCGCTAAAACAGATGACAACGATACAAACGAAGAGACAGGCTCTCCCGAAAATACTAATGCTATTGAGCTAAAAAAAGGCAGCACAAAGCAAGGTAAGGGAGTTGAAACCATGTTCCGCATTACCGCGAGTAACCAACAAAAACTAAGCTATATGGCTGATAGCAAGGCGCATATAATGATATCGGTAAACTCCATCATTATATCGTTATTACTTAGTTTGCTGCTCCGTAAAATTGACGAACACCCACACCAGGTTATACCGGCTATAGTGCTTTTAACGGTTAATTTAGTAACGATAGTTTTTGCCATATTGGCAACCAGGCCCAATGTAGCACAGGGCACTTTTACCCAGGAAGATATGGATCATAAAAGTGTGAACCTTTTGTTTTTTGGTAATTATTTTAAAATGACGCTTGACAAGTATAACCAGGGAATGGTAAATATGATGAACGACAGCGACTTTTTGTATGCCAGCCTCATTAGGGATATATATGCTCAGGGTGTAGTGCTGGGCCGCAAATATCATTTGTTGCGGATGTCGTACAATGTATTTATGTATGGGCTGATCATATCTGTAATCGCGTTTGTTTTATCCACTTTATTATAACAATGGATCATCATATACCCGAAAAACGTTATTTTGACAGAGATATTAGCTGGCTGGGGTTTAATGACCTGATACTGGAACAAGCAGCAAAAAACGACGTTCCGGTTTTAGAGCGAATTAAATTTTTATCCATCTACTCATCAAATTTGGATGAGTTTTACCGTGTGCGGATACCAGTTATGGCAGCCCTGCACAGAATGAGCGTTAACCAAAACGGAAACGATTTAAACGACGATTGCCTGCAAAATGCCCGGCAAATAATTGAACAACAACAAGAAAAATTTGGCAAAATACTGGTTACCATGATATTGCCCTTGTTAGCGGAAAACGGTATTTATTTAAATTACAATACACCTTTAAATAAGGCTGTTATACCATCTATATCGAGGTATTTTTACAGCGAGGTTCTGGCGTTTTTACAACCCGTTTTTTTATCTCGAACCAGTTTTTATCCAAAAGATAACCGGCTCTATTTTTTAATCGCGCTCCAGAATCAAAACAATCATGAGGAACTTGCAGTGCTAAATATTCCGTCGGACGAGCTACCGAGGTTTTTTACCAAAGAGATAGATACCGATCGGTATGTTGTTTTTTTAGACGATATCATAAAGCACCATTTAAACATTATCTTTAAAAACCAAACTATAAAAGGTTGTTATGCTTTTAAGATAACCCGCGATGCCGACCTTGACCTTAAGGATGATTATCCGGGTGATGTGGCCGGGCAGATAGAAAAGCAACTCAGTAAAAGGGAGTTTGGCCTGGCAACCAGGTTTCTGTATCAGCCTGATATACCCCTGCGCTTGTTGACTTTTATAACCGAGGTGTTTAATTTACAAAATGCAAGCGTAATACCAGGTGGTTTTTACCATAACCTGAAAAATTTTTTTGGTTTCCCGGTGAAATTCCCATCATTATCCTATCCGGCATGGCCCGCCCATCAACATGGAGAGGTGAAATTAAATGAGCCTTTATTTGATCAGATAGCCCGTGGCGATAGGATGGTACATACGCCATACCAGGCTTATGATAACATATTGCGTTTCTTTAATGAAGCCGCAATTAATACCGATGTTGAAGAAATTAACGTGAGCCTTTATCGTGTAGCCAGCGATTCGCGCATTGTTAACGCCTTAATAAGTGCCACTAAAAACGGTAAACGAGTGCGGGTAGTAGTAGAGCTAAAAGCCCGTTTTGATGAGGCTAACAATTTAAAATGGGCCAAAAAACTTAAAAACGCCGGCGCCGAAATTATTTACAGCGTTATAGCTCTTAAAATACATGCAAAAATAGCCCTTGTTAAGTTAAAGCAAGGCGCAAGGATGAAATATTTTGGCTTATTGGGTACAGGTAATTTTAACGAGGGTACTGCAAAGGTTTACACTGATCATATATTGATGACGGCCAACCCCGCCTTGCTGCGCGAGGTGGAATTGCTGTTCATCTTCCTAGCTAAGCGGGTACTTCCAGAAAAGCATGAGCCTATTGCTTTTGAGCATCTTTTGGTATCTAAATTTAACTTACAGCAACGTTTTCTGGAACTTATTGATCGCGAAATTGCGCATGCCACAAACAAATTGCCCGCCAGTATTATTATTAAGCTTAATAACCTGGAAGAACGGGTATTGATTGATAAACTATATGAAGCATCTAACGCGGGCGTTAAAATTTCGATTATTGTGCGAAGCATTTGCTGCCTTATTCCGGGAGTGAAAAATAGAAGTCAAAACATTACCGTTACCAGGATTGTTGACCGTAACCTTGAACATGGGCGGATATTTATTTTTAACAATAACTACAATACTGAGGTTTATCTGGGTTCGGCAGATTGGATGAACCGGAATATTTACCATCGTATTGAGGTGTGCTACCCCATTTACGATGAGCATATAAAAAAAGAGATCTTAGATATTATACAACTGCAAATTGATGATAAGGTACAGGCAGTACAGGTTGATAGTAACCTGAACAACCTTGCACTTAAAGCAACGGCGGGTGAGGCTTCGTCCCAAACAAAAATTTATCAATTGCTTAAAACGATTTAGTACACCCTATGAAACCAACCCGACTTATAATTATATTTTTTTTGCTACCTGTTTTTTTGAAAGCGCAGGATTCTATTCGTAACCGGGTGATTCTGATAGGTGATGCCGGTGAAATAGATCCGCAGCAAAGCCATGTATTGCCCAACGCAGCCTCTAAAATCATAAAAAATAAAACCACTGTGGTTTACCTGGGCGACAATGTTTACCCTACCGGGATAGGGCTACCAGGTAGTAAGGAAGAAGAATCTACAAAAAACATCCTCCGCGGACAGTTTAGGCCCATGCGTAAGGCCGGGGCACCTGTTTATTTTATTCCCGGTAACCACGACTGGGATAGGATGGGGCCGCAGGGGCTGGCAAAAGCAAAACGCGAATGGGAATTTATAACCGAACAAAAGGACTCGCTGCTCAATTCTGTTCCGCGCAACGGTTGCCCTGATCCAACTGTAGTTAGCCTTTCTGATGATATGGTGATGATCGCTTTTGATTCGGAATGGTGGCTCTATCTCTATAATAAAGCTAACCCAAGTGCCGATTGTGATTGCCGTACAAATGACGAAATTATAGCTCGCTTTAAGGAGCTGCTCTACAAAAACCGCAATAAGGTAATTTTATTAGCCGACCATCATCCGTTTGAATCGTACGGGCATCATGGCGGGAGTTATATCTGGCAAGATTATTTGTTTCCGCTAACGTCGGTAAATCCCAAACTCTATATACCTATGCCTGTTTTTGGGGCGCTATACCCGTTGTTAAGGGGCACTTTTGATAATCCTGAAGATAATGGCCACCCCTTATATAAAATCATGATCAGCATGATTGATAGTGTTTTTGATGCCGACCCTAACGTAATCCATGTTTCGGGCCACGATCATGGTTTGCAGTTTATTAAGCACGGCAACCGCATACAGGTAGTAAGCGGCTCCGGTGCCGAGCAAGCCGTAGTAAAAAAAGGCAAATACGCGCTGTATGCCAAAACTATACCCGGCTATGTTGTTGTTGATCAGATGCTTGATAAGAGTACCCACTTTAGCTATTTTGCAAATACCAGCGATAGTACCTTTAGCCAGGTTTTTACCTACACCAAGCCGTACGTTAAAATAACCATCCCGGTAGAAAAAAGCTACGAAGTAATAAAAGGCGATAGTATAACCGTGAGCGCGCACCCATCATTTAATAATGCAGATAAGATACACAGGCTTTTTTTTGGTGAAAATTACCGCCGCGAATGGGCCGAACCTGCCCGGTTGCCCGTTATAAAAGTATCGCAATATAAAGGCGGTTTAACCCCGGTTAGCTATGGCGGCGCACATTTCAGGCAATCATTGTTGTTGAAAGACGCCGGCGGAAAGGCCTATATATTAAGTAGTATTGAAAAATACCCCATTATACAATTACCGGGGGCTTTAAGCGAAACCTTTGCCAAATCGTGGTTAAGCGATGCCATGTCTGCGCAATTTCCATATGGCGCCGTAATGGCACCTGTGCTGGCCGAGGCCGTTAAAGTAAAGCATACCAATCCCACTATTGGGTATGTTGCCCCCGACCATCACCTGGGCTACTACGAGAAAGAGTTTGCCGGTACCATTTGCTTACTAGAGGAACGCGAACCCGGTGATAGTTCAATTAATACCGAACTGATGCTTAATGAGCTTAACAAAAGCAATGCTAACCGTTTGGATAGTGTGGAGTTTTTTAGAGCGAGGTTACTGGATTGGTTTTTAGGAAACTGGGATGAGCATGGCGACCAGTTACGTTGGATAGCTACCCAACGTGGCCCCAATAAATATTTTACTGCCATACCGCACGATAGGGGCGAATCTTTTTATGTAAACCAGGGGTTGATCCCTAAAATTGCATCGAGGCAGTGGGTTGCACGTTATTTGAAGGGTTATACCACCAAACCCAAACGGATAGAAGATTTTTACTTTAACGACCCAACACTCAACCCCCGTTTTTTGAGCCAGATGAGTTATGACCAATGGATGCAAATTACCCGCAAGTTTGTAGCCGCGTTAACAGATGATGTACTTGAAGCGTCATTAAAGCGGTTACCACTGGCTATTTACCGCATCAGGCATGAACAGCTATTGGCAGAAATGAAACAGCGGCGTGATAATATGATAGCCGCCTCTGATGATTATTATCATTTTCTAAACCGTACCGTTGATATTAAAGCTACCGATAACAGCGAATTATTTACAATAAAAGATACCCGGAACGGTGCTTTAAGTGTGCGTATTGATAACCTATCGCCAAAAGGCGTTAAACAGGCAAAAGACCCGGTGTTTTTTAAGGTATTTGACCCCGCGGTTACCAAAGAAATAAGAATCTATCCGGCTAAAGGGAATGATAGTATTTTGGTGGATAATGCAACTTCGCCTGTTAAGGTAAGGATAGTGGGCGGTGACGGGCATCGAAAATACAACTTTGTAAACACCCGTAAAAAAGTTGATGTATACGAAAAACTAAATACAGCTACCTTTACAGAGAATAGTAAAGCCCTGGTTGATAAACGTATCTCTAACGATTCGTCCAATGTGGCTTATATCCCTACACGGTTGTATAATACCATTATACCGTTACTTAGCACAGGCTATAATTTAGATGAAGGCTATTTTGCCGATGGTGGGGTTAAATACTTACATCAGGGTTTTCGTAAAGACCCTGCAAGTACCCAGCAGGTTATATTTGGCCACTCGTTTGGCACCGGGGCAACGCGTTTGTTTTACACTACAGAGCTAAATAACGGCCCCAATAAAGCCGATGCGGAATTACAGGTGAAAGCGTATTTCCCTAATGATATTAATTTTTTTGGGCGTGGTAACCAAAGTGTTTACAATAAGGCCGCCGATTACGAAAATACTTATCGTGATAAATTTAACTTTTACAATGTTGATGGTAATTTTAGATGGCAAAACATTGCCGCTACGCAGAGTGTGCGTGTGGGCCCATCGGCGCAATATTACCATTTTGTGAGTGGCGATAAGCAGCAATATAATAATGCCCTGATAAACAGTTACGATAGTGCTTCGGTTACTAAAGATAAATTGCATGTGGGTTTTGTTGTTACTTACATTGATGAAAAAAGGAACAGTAAAA
>JANXTT010000156.1 GCA_025352225.1 Mucilaginibacter sp.
GCTGAGGTGGCCCCTGGTAAGATTTAAAGGCACCTGCAAGCCTCCATGGTATTGCAGCTGATTATAAAATATCACGTTATTATGCGCATCAAAACCCTCCCTGTTAGCAATATAATCAACCCCAGCTGATAGATAAGGAAATAACGCGCCATATGTGGCACTCGCGCCATACTCTGTATACCCTTCGTTTTGGTTATAGTTAAATAACAACTCCGAGCGCAAGGTATTTAACACGTTTTCGCCTTGTAAGGCCAGGCTATAATTGGAGCCGCTAACGGTAGGTACCAAACTGTGGAAATTAAATAAGTGGAAATCTTTATTGTACTTACTAACCTGAGGCTTATCATTACCCACCGAGGCCAGTAAATTTATTGCATCGCCTTTGTTTAGTGTGGTTATGCCAAAATCAGGCAATTCGCCCGGAATTGCATTTGTGGGCAACTCCTGCCAATTTAGCTGGTTGGTATTGTTTTGGTATACCTGATAACCGGATGCCGTTAGCCCTACCCAAGCCAATTTATTGGCTGATAGCGCGGGCTGATAATTACCAATACTACTTTTTAGGGAATCATTTTGGAGCTGGTACAGTTTTTTATCGGTTAATGATAACGCAAACAACCCATCCGTTTTACCCGATGTTGCGCTAAAATAAACCTTATCCTTTAGTACTGTGGGGAAAGCTATAGGCTTAAAAGTAAAAGGCAATAAATAATCGGCCTTCCCTGTTGCAATATCAATTAACGCGATAGACATTTTACCACCAGTGTTTCGTACGGGTGATATAATTTTATCACCGTAAAACTTAGGATAGGTATAAAACAAGTTATCATTATTAGCAATTACAGACAACACGCTGCCATTTAAATCCAGTATGCATAATTCACTTTTACCATCCGGGCCAACCCTTACGGTGATAATTTTTTGGCCGTCCGCGCTAAAATCAGGGGTAAAGTATTTGGACGATTTGGTGATCCGGGTTTTATTGCCCGTATTTACATCAATAATATTCAGTTCGCTATAGTTACGGTTTCCCCAGCGCACATCCGGGCGGTACGAAGCATATACAATTTTGCCATCATGGTAGGCAAAATAATTATCCAGCGAATAATCGCGCATACCTATCACTTGCTCCTTGCCATCTGTTAGCTTCACAAATGCCGGCGCATGGTTATACGTGCTTTTAGAATAGATAATAGTCTGATTATCAACATACGCAGGATACTCCTGATCGGCAATAAAGTGGGTTGGCCGCCTGGGTAACTGCCGCCCGGGATGCTCTAATCCAAATTGTTGTTTGTAATAATCAAAGGCATCCGTTCTAAATTGCTTAAAATCCTTACCCGAGTAATGTTTAATTGCTTTTTGTAATGGATAAAACAAGCCATCAAAAGCGGCGGCATCATGCGTTACGTTTTTCCAGAACAAATCTCCATACCGCTCTCTTCCATATGATACGAGCATATAACCCATAGGGTACCAATCTGGTATAAAATCGCGATAAGAACCGTTGCGTAGTTTCATCCAGCTATATTTTTTATCAGCCTGCCATAAGGCACGGTAGCTATTAAAAAAATAAGGCAACCTGCCCCGCCCCTGTTCTGTAACATAAGTTTCATTATACACAGCGTCGCCCTCAAAAAACCAATTGGGTATAGTAAGTTCATTTCCAATAGCTTGCCCACCCTCCCCAAATAAAATATGCAACCCCTTTGATAGTCCCACATTAAAATTATTGTACTGTTGCACATGCCTAAACTCGTGCACCGCCAGTTGATCGGCCCATTGCAAACTGCCCAGGTCAAAACTATTTTGTTCGGGCGTTAAATAAAACTCGCTCCTGAAGGGGGCTAACCCCACGTACCCGTTAGGCACCGTAGTTTGGTTTTGCAGTAGTATATTGATCTGTTTTTGTTTTAAACCAATGGTGGGCAGTATCACCTTATTCATGCACGCAATAATATTAGCCACCCTTATGCCGGCCGAGTCCATCCCCAAAGGAAATATAACCCTTGCCGCCGGCGTATTAACCTGCCGCCATGTAATAACCGGTGGATTACCCCCAAAAGTTTGCGCTTTTGTAATTGCAGCAGCAAATAAGGGCAATAGCAAAACAGACAGTTTTATGGTTAAGCGCATTTTTATATTTTGAATGGTGAAAATAAGACAAAATAGATGAATTTGTAATTTGATAAAGGGTTTAATTTACTATTTGTAATGCCAATAGCTGTGCATTCGTAATTAAAAATTATATTTATATCAACACACAACTATGAAAAAAATACTGATACTAATATTTTGCCTCATAATTAAGGTTAGCCACGCGCAAGTAATTGTTGAGTCCAATGTATCCGAATCTTATTATAAGGCTTTTAAAAAACTATCCCTGGAGCACCAAAATATCATCATTAACAATCCAGTAAAACACAATCTGGTTAATGTTGGGGGTTACGCAATTTTCACAGCTTATACCATTGATACTTTAAATAAAAAAGATAAAACAGATCATACTAATATCCATATCCTCTCAATAGATACAAACCTTGTAAACGGTAAAGAAACATTGCACGCAGATAATTTTAATGAGAAAATCACTTACATGCCCATACCTTATGATGTAAAATTAAAGGGACGCACGCTGATACTTAAACCCGATGGCCCCTTTCCTCCGTACCTTATTCATACAATATCAGGGAAAAATATTGTAACTACATACGAGGAATACTATAAAAGAGACACGGTATTAAGGATGAGTTTAGAAAACTCCAAAACACAACAGTTAAGCATCCCTGTTAAAACAATTTATTTTAAAATTAACACTTCAGCATACCTACCTGGAAACATAGTTTTTGGGGAGGTTGAATTTATTACTAAACCTTATTATCTGGATGACGTGGGTTTTAAAAAAGGATTCATAAAAAAACAACTACATTGCAAATATGTGTTCAAAGCTGTTATTAAAAAGACTTATAAGTAAGCATGGTTTCTAAAATCATACTTCCTTATGACTTGTCATCCCTAAAAACTCCATACCTTTGCGGCTTGTTAAATTTTTATCATGGCTAAAATTTCTATCAACCTGGCAACAGGGTCATTACAAAAAGAAGAGATCATTGTTGGTATCGACTTAGGTACCACAAATTCTCTGGTGGCTTTTATTGACCCCGATAAACAGCCAAAAGTTATTAATGATGCCGGTAAAGGTGTATTGGTGCCCTCCATTGTTCATTTTGGTACAGCCGGAGAAATTACAGTTGGTAACGATGCTAAAAACTTTTTAATAACCGACCCACAAAATACCATATTCTCGGTGAAGCGTTTGCTGGGCCGCTCCTATCAGGATATTGCCAATTACAAAGACTTTTTTTCGTATAAGGTTATTGACGATAACAGCGAGAGCCTGGTCAAAATTAAAGTTGGCGACCAGTTTTACACGCCTATTGAGCTTTCGGGATTAATATTGAAAGAACTGAAAGAACGCGCAGAACATGCGCTTAAAACGCCCGTAAACCGCGCGGTAATAACTGTACCTGCTTATTTTAACGATTCGCAACGGCAGGCTACCCGTGATGCCGGCAAACTGGCCGGGCTGGATGTTTTACGCATAGTAAACGAACCTACCGCGGCAAGCTTAGCCTATGGCATAGGCCTCAACCCCGAAGAAACTAAAACCATTGCCGTATACGATTTGGGTGGCGGAACATTTGATGTATCAATACTACAAATACAGAACGGCATTTTTGAGGTACTGGCCACCAATGGCGATACCTTTTTAGGCGGTGATGATTTTGACCGCGCCATATTGGATTATTGGATAGATACAAACCAGTTAAAAAGGGATGTATTGCTCCAAAATTATGAACTGGCACAACAGCTGCGCCTAAAGGCCGAAGAAGCTAAAATATCATTTACCCACCAGAGTTTGTTTAATGAGCATATTGGTGACATTTGGTGCACCATAGACCGTAATACTTTTGAAACACTTATTTTACCTAAAGTTAAACAAACCATTGAGTGCTGTAAAAATGCACTCCAAGACGCCAATATTGATATTAGCCAAATTGACGAGGTAGTTATGGTTGGCGGTTCAACACGAACCGGGCTGGTTAAGAAGATGGTTTCCGAGTTTTTTGGACGCCAGGTGCACGATGAAGTTAACCCGGATGAGGTAGTAGCCCTGGGTGCTGCCATTCAAGCCGATGTTTTGGCCGGTAACCGCTCTGATATTCTATTGCTTGATGTTACCCCATTATCATTAGGTATTGAAACCATGGGCGGCTTAATGGATGTGATCATCCCGCGTAATTCCAAAGTGCCAACAAAAGCAGGCAGGCAATACACAACGTCTATAGACGGGCAAGTGAATATGAAGATAGCCGTTTACCAGGGCGAACGTGACCTCATCAAAGAAAATCGTAAACTGGCGGAGTTCGACCTGAAAGGCATACCATCAATGCCGGCGGGGTTTCCTAAAGTTGATATTAACTTTTTGCTTAACGCGGATGGTATATTAAAGATTCAGGCTATGGAATTACGGTCGGGCGTTAAGCAAGAAGTAGAGGTAAAACCAACCTATGGCATTACCGACGACCAAGTTGAGCAAATGCTTTTAGATAGCATTACCCATGCCAAAGACGATGTTGCACAACGCATGCTGATAGAAGCCCGTACAGAAGGCGAGCAAATGGTATATACGGTAGAACGCTTTATTGAAAAAAACAACAATTGGTTAAGTGTATCAGAAATTGCCGAAACCGCAACCTATTTACAAACCCTTAAAGCGGCACTAACAACCGGCGATAAGGACCTGATCCATAAAAGCATTGAAGAAGTGAATGAATTTACCCGTCCGTTTGCCGAACGCCTGATGGACCATGCCATAGGCCACGCCATGAAGGGTAAAAGTGTGGAATAAAACAATGAGGGCTCCCTTTCGGGAGCCCTTAGCTTATAACTTTAAAGCTTCTTGCTCTTTTAACTGCTGAATATGGTTTTTGTCTTCATAATCATCAGTCTTGCTGGCAAAATATTCTAATATTCCAGAAATGGTGTCCAGGTTATCAGCTACACGCTGGTGCATATCCGGCAGGTCTTTTTCCAATCTTTTATCCCCAAGTTCAATATTATCAACCTCTATCTTACCGAGCTTTTGCATCAGCGCCTGCTGGCTGTTTTTCAAATCATTCAACTCATGAACAATTTTCTCCATCAACTCAAATTTCTTTAACGTATTCATGGTATGTTGTTTTAATATAAATTTAATTACTATAGTTACTAAGCGTTCAACTACAAATAAGTTTCAAATACTTTTTTATAAAACTAAACAAACCGTAAGGCAACAGCCTTACGGTTTGTTTTATCAATTAAGATAACCTATTGGCTATCTTCTGTTTTTGTTACAGTTGTTGATGTTTTAGTAGTGGTTGCAGCAGCCGGTTTTTTATGGTATACCTTTTTATGGTAAACAGTAGCATGCTGTACTGGATGGGCCACAGTGCTATGCACCACATGCGAACTTGAAGTTTTGGTTGTACTTACCGTTGACTGTGAATGTGTAACTACTGGTGTTGATTTCGACTCGGTTGTGGTTTTACTAGCGGCAGCTGGCGTTGTGTTTATATTAGTTGTATTGGTAACTGCTGGTGTATTATCAACCACGGGTGTATGCTCTACCACAACTGTTTTTGTTGGTGTTGGCGCACTAACAACCGTGCCATTTGGAGTGCCTGCAGCTGTTACACCGCCTGTGCCTTTAATAATAGTTTTTTGAGTAGAATTACGCCCTTTACGCCTTGTTTTGGTTTTGTTTTTAACCTCTACATGTTTAGTTGTATCTGTCATCTGGGCCTTTAAATTTTGAATCGTTCCGACAAAGAATGCCAGAACAAGCATTAAACTGATCTTTTTCATAGTTAATTATATTAGTGTCTTTTTATATAATATGTAACATACATATGACATACTTGTTTTAATTAAAGTTAATTTCATTAATACAAAGGAAAGTGCAATTGATTTTTGTTGTGATTTTTTAGGTATGCTGTATTCAATTATTAAAATCTGCGTTATATAACTCATTATTCCACGAATAGTTTATTTTTGCGCCGCAATGATTGAGTTTCAACTGACCGAAGATTATATCCCGATGATACAATTATTAAAGGCTACCAACCTGGTGCAAACCGGTGGCCAGGCCCAAATTGTAGTTTCGGAGGGTGAAGTGAAATACAATGGCACTGTTGATACCCGCAAACGCCTTAAAGTTAGAAAAGGTGACATCGTAGAATTTCGCAACAATAAAATTTTGGTAAAATAAACATGGATAAATTAGAAAGTATTAACTACCCTATATATTTTAATGGCATAACCGCTCAACTAAATAACTTTATTGAAAAAGGAAATTACTCGCGCTTTTTTATTTTAACAGACGAGCATACGGCTATCCATTGCCTACCTTATTTACAAGAGCAGCTAACAAACAAAGATGATTTTGACCTGATAGAAATAAATGCCGGCGAAGAAAGCAAAAGCATTGATTTTTGTGTAGGCATCTGGAAAATGCTGATTGATTTTGGTGCCGACCGTAATAGCTTGCTTATTAATTTAGGTGGCGGCGTAGTAACTGATTTAGGTGGTTTTGCAGCGTCAACCTATAAGAGAGGGATTGATTTTATTCATATCCCCACTACCCTGCTTTCGCAGGTAGACGCATCGGTAGGTGGTAAAACAGGTATTGATATTGATAACCTTAAAAATATAATAGGCACCTTTACACAGCCCAAAGCGGTTTTTATAGAGCATGCATTTTTAAAAACCCTGCCCGCCAGGCAAATTAAATCGGGGTTGGCAGAAATGCTTAAACATGGCCTCATTGCCGACGCTGATTACTGGGAGCTATTAAAAAACAGTGACCTTAATAATCCCGACTCCAACTTGGTTTATAAATCGGTAGTTATTAAAAACAAAGTGGTTACCGAAGATCCAACCGAACGCGGGTTAAGAAAGATACTAAATTTTGGGCATACCATTGGCCATGCCATAGAGAGCTATTCGTTAGAGCACGATACCGACCCCTTAACACATGGTGAAGCTATTGCTGCCGGAATGATTTGCGAAGCCTATCTTTCTCATCAAAAAGCAGGTTTGCCCCTCGAAGCCATGCAGGAGATTATAGAAAGGTTATTGAGCATTTATGGTAAATATCCACTTGATGAATCGTGCTATACCATGCTAAACGCCATCATGAAAAAGGATAAAAAGAACCAGGGTGGTAAAATTAACTGCTCGTTACTTGCCCAGATAGGTGTAGCTGTTGTTGATAATATCTGCACTGATGACGAACTTTGCGAGAGTTTAAAATACTATTCATCCTTAACTTATGCACCGGCTTGAGCTTAGAGACAAAGCTGCCCTGTTATTACTGATGATGCTCGTTGTTTTGACATTAGTCGAAATGACCTTTAGCTATTTGGAAAATCGAAAATATTATCAAAAACGTGATACTTTAAATAACCTTTACCTTACAGGGTTGGCATTTTGCCTTAATTTACTGGTAAAAGGAGCCACCTTTTTTATATTGGATTATACCTATCGTTTCCGCTTTACCGGCATCAAAAACGCGGTTGTATATTGGTTCGTACTCATCATCCTCCAGGACTTTTTATATTGGGTGCTCCATTATGCCGGCCATTATTGCCGAGTTTTTTGGGCCATGCATGTCACCCATCATTCTTCCGAATATTTTAACTTCTCAACAGGGTTCCGGTCAACCGTGTTTGAGCCTTTATACCGGGTGTTTTTTTACCTGCCCCTTGCGCTGATAGGTTTTACCGCGCTCGACATCTTATACGCTTACCTTGTAACACAATTATATGGCAACCTGGTGCATACGCAATATAAAATCAAACTTCCAAAATGGTACGGATGGCTATTTGTTACACCCGCCCATCACCGCGTGCATCATGCGTCAAATATCCCCTATCTGGATAAGAATATGGGCATGGTACTTATTATCTGGGACAGGCTGTTTGGCACCTTTCATGGTGAAAACCTGACCCAAAAAACAGTATACGGCCTTACAAAACAACCCGCGAACCTGGGGCCAGTCAACATAATTTTCCACGAATGGAAAGCGCTTATCGCCGATGTAAAAAACGCTCCCGGCTTGGTTAATAAACTCAGGTACCTGTTTAATCCCCCAGGCTGGAGCCACGATGGCAGAACCAAAACCGCCCGCGATTTGCAAAAAGAAGTTTAGAACTCCCCCCGGCAACTTTCCGGCTTGCCTATTACATCTTATATTTATATTTACCTTTATCTAAATAACTACACTCCCATGAAAAAGCTCATATTGGTAATATCTATCATAACAACTGTTGCAGTGTCACAAGCACAAACCATACCTATGGCATTACAGGTTGCTAAAATGTTACCCACTTTTCAATTTGGCGTAAAAACGGGCACTAACCTAACCAGGCTATCAACAAGCGGCACACTTAACAGCGATAACCAGGCAGGTTATTTAGGCGGCTTTTGGGCCAGGATAGGCGGATCGGGCATACAGCTACAACCTGAGATTTATATCACTGGCAAAAACGTTACACTTAAAGATGCAAGCGGGCAAGATAATACGGTAAAATTTACCAGCATAGATGTACCTATATTAGCGGGTAAAAGTTTTGGCGCATTAGGTTTTGGCGGCCACATTAACACGGGCCCCGTGATATCATTTGTGGTAAACAAAAACCAAAGCTTAAGCACAGCTTATGATCATATTACCCATTTTGAATATAAAGACCAGGCATTGGCATGGCAAATTGGCGGTGGTATTGATGTACAAAAACTCACCGTTGACCTCCGTTACGAAATAGGGCTAAATAGCTTGAGCAAAGATGGCTATCCCGATACCAAAATCAGCATGTTTAATTTGAGCTTCGGGTATCGTTTATTTTAAACTTTTAACCCGCCTTTAGTGCTTTACAGAAATACTTATTTATAAGCTGAGATATGAGTGGTTTTTATACTCAGTACAAAAGATTTACCAACGCTTATTTTTATATTTTTATCCTGCAACATAGCCTTAATAGCTTCATCAGACTTTAATGCCTCATAAAGATCGCGCGCAACAGCCGAGCCGCTGATGTTGTTAGTTACCTTACCGTTTTCCATAGCGATATTAAAAGTATAACCAGATTTTCCCCTGTCACCGGCAGATTCAAAATCGGTGATGTTCAGTTTGAAATTCTGTTCTTCAATAAGGCTTTTTTTTAGATGTAACCGAATTACGGGAATGTATTTTCTCCAGGTAGTTAAATATTTTCTTTCTTCCATGTGTTGTGTGTAAAGGTATCATTAATTGCCTATGAATTTACTAAACATTTTACTTTTTGATTTTTTAATCCCTGTGCTGCATAAAAGCCCAACCCAAATAGACTCAAGCAGACATTATTATCTATCTTTGAGCATTAACTGTTTAGTTCTCCGGACGGACATTCCACTATTAAAAGTCCGCCCATCACAAATCTGCTAACCGTTAGCGGCACTTATACCAGCAACAGACCAGAAAAAATGAAAATAGTTAATCAAGATCAGATAAAATACCCTTGGAAAGTTCATAATTTATTAAAGGACTTTAGAATTGAAGATGTTTGGCTTTTACCAATTGTGCTGGACCAAGATGATACCCTAACGGATGTTTTGGAGCAAGTAATAGCAACCAAAAAGAAAACTGCTGAAGCAGGATTAGTTGGAGTGCTTTTTAAATTCCGTATGTATTTAGGAAATGTATTTAATTGGGATAATAAAGTTAGTACAACAAAAATTATTACGGGTGAAATTGGAGAACGCTATGCAAAAGCGGAAAGTTTAAATCTTGAAGATTTACCTCAAACTAAGGTAGATGATTTTGTGCCTGTTTATTTTTTGGAAAACGAGTTGCTCCTTGAATTGGAAAACAGCATTGTACAAGCTGCAATCCATCTTGGAAAAACAGAGGAGCCACAAAACAAATATCAGGTAAACATGACCGTTTATGTTAAGCCAAAAGGCGTTTTCGGGCGGCTGTATATGATGGCAATAAACCCGTTTAGATGGTTAATAATTTACCCCACCTTTATGAAAGCATTAAAAATTCAGTGGGATTATTTTATTCAAAACAGGAGCTCGGTCTATAAATGATATAAGCATATTTCTATAATTTTTAATGTTTATTAGCGGAGTTATGCTCCTGGCCATTTCGTTTGCATCTAATTAAATGTTAATAGTTGACAACAAAATCATAATCAATCCCCCAATCCCAACTTAACAACAACTCCACCGATTTTTTCTAAAATACATTTGCGTAACTCAAAAGTTACTTATATATTTGGGTAACTTAAAAGTTACCCATTATGACAGAAAGTATTAAACACCAATTTTTCTTCCCCCACCCGGCCGAGGCCGTTTGGGCGTATTTAACCAACACAGAATTAATGGAATTATGGCTCATGAAAAATGACTTTCAGCCAGTTATAGGTCATAATTTCCAATTCAGGACAAACCCTGTACCGAGCCTCAATTTCAGCGGAATCTTCTATTGCAAGGTGTTAGATATCGTTCCTTTCAAAAAACTCTCCTATTCATGGAAATGCGGGCCGGAGGATGGCAGCACGAGTATTGATTCGATCGTTTTCTGGACTTTGCAACCAAGGGACCAAGGTACTGACCTGTTTCTGGAGCATAGCGGTTTTACCGTAATGGAAAACTTTGCCCTGTACCATTCTATGATTGATGGTTGGCTTAAAAATATACATAAGATTGCTGACCGCTTAAACGCTTCAAAACATGGCGCAACCAACTCTTGATACCTTCCAGGTAATTGCCGACCCAAGCCGGAGGCAGATGCTGATGCTGCTCTCAAAGGATAGTTTATCCATCAATAGCCTGGCAGAAAATTTTGATATGAGCCGGCCGGCCGTTTCAAAGCATATTAAAATATTGTATACCGCGGGGTTTATTTCCATCCAAAACTTTGGCCGGGAAAGGCGTTGCACGCTGAAACAAGATGGATTTAATGAGTTGCACAAGTGGATTTCTTACTTTGATGAGTTCTGGACATCGAAACTAAAAACGTTAGAAACGCTGTTAAATAACAAATTGCCTAACTAAAAACAAATCAAATTTTTATGACAAAAAGCACTATGGCAGCTCCCGAAATTGCTGCAGATTTTACCACCGTCTTATTGGTAGATCAAACTCCTGAAGAGGTATTTGATGCCATTAATAATGTTCGTGGATGGTGGTCAGAAGAGATCGAAGGTGGTACAGACAAACTTGGTAGTGAATTTACCTATCGGTACAAAGACGTTCATATTTGCAAAATGAAAATAATAGAATTAGTCCCTGATAAAAAAGTCGTTTGGCTTGTTATGGACAACTATTTTGCTTTCACTAAAGATAAAACCGAATGGAAGGATACAAAGATCAGTTTTGAGATTTCTAAAAAAGATAATAAAACTAAAATCGAGTTCACGCACATTGGTTTAGTTCCGGAGTTTGAATGTTATAGCATCTGTTACGAGGGATGGAGCAAGTATATAAATAGCAGTTTGCACAGCCTGATCACTGGCGGTAAGGGCCAACCTAATCTCAAGGAAGACGTAAATTGAATAGTTCCCAATTACTTACAAAATATCAACCCGCTTTAAATTACTTTAAAGCGGGTTGATAAATCTTAGATGCGAGGAAATCATTTATCCTACCAGTGTGTTAAATGATACCAAAATGAACGGTGTATACCATATACACCCATAATATCAGGCACTTTATCAAGCGTAATAACTTGATCGTGATGGTAAACATACTTGAGGTAGTCCTTATTCACTTTAGTAATATGACCGGTATGCCATACCATCCACCACGACCATTGCGCGCCTTGAGAAAGTGTTTCGTCGGGGTTGGGCGGCGTAGCGCATTCGTGATAAGCAATAGGCATCGCATCTCCCGCTATTTTACGAACATTGTTGTACATGGCAAGGTGAGCGCTATTGTCGTCATAAGTATCGGCACCGGCAATATCTACATATTGGCGGCCGGGGTACCAGGCACTATCCGGTTTGCCGGTGTAGCATAGTACCCAAACCAGGTTGTTCAATTTCTTTTTATTAACGTAATAGTTGTACATGGTTATCCATAGGCGTTTAAATTTTTCGGGGCCTTGCTTGCCCCACCAAAACCAGTTGCCATTTAATTCGTGGAAAGGGCGCCATAATACAGGCACGTGCGCTCGTTGCAGTTTTTTAAGCAGCTTCGCCTTTTCGTCAAGCTGCGCCCAAAAGGCTGCGTATTCGCGCGTGCCCTTTTCAAAGCACTTATCAATATCTATTGGTTTTTGCGAATTAGGATAACCGTTCCCAATGCCTGGGGCACCCCAATGCCACATTATTGTTGGTATGCCTCCCTTTTTCCACCAACGCTTGGCAAACTTTACTTCATCTTTATTTTTAGCACTATCTATAAAATCCATCCCACGGATAGCGGGCTGCTTACCGGTTACGTCGGCAATGTATTTTAACTCATCAACCCGGCCAAAGTTGGATACCATTTGCCCCGATAAAATCCCTTTACCGCGCATAGCCAGTAAATATTTGTACAACGCGCGGGCTTGGTCGGAGGCATTTTTATTGGAAAGTTCAATAGGTGCCTGGCTGTAACACCGTAAACTCACCATCAAAACAAGTAGAAAAACAAAAAAGGGCATTTTTAGTAGCAAGGTTCTCATAATTCGTTAGTATCTTCAAAACAGATAATTAATCTAATATCAAAAATAATGTTAAAGCTAAATCTATTGTAACACTATCTTGACAGTAATGGCTAAATCCTGTTTGTTTTTTGTGGGGATATGGGATTGCTTACCCTAAAATTTGGCTGATTTACTTTATACAATTACAGATAGTTTACTGTGTATTTAAATATAAAAACACTGCGATAGTAGTAGTGGTTCAATTAGAACAGCTTGAAGGCATTTTATTTGTAATCAAATCATTAAAAGAGACAGAAAAATAGTTGTTCAATTTATTTTATACCGTTCGAACCAATCCGGGAGCGCTATAGTAGTGGCTACTATACAAATCGCGAACCATTTCCTGTCTGATTTGCACCAATAGCGAATTGCTGATAACGAATCTATCATTTCGAATTAGCAAATTGGTGAAGAAGGGTCAATGAGATTAGTTTTTCCAGTTACTGCTTTACAATTAAATCTTCTTTAGCAGCCCATAAACCAATATCCTGTTTAGTAAGGGCAGCAGCCATCAGATCGGGAAACTTATCGGGAGTGCAGGCAAAAACAGGCACACCCAAATCGGCCAGGAACTGGGCGTTACGATGATCGTAAGAAGGCGCCCCATCATCGTTCAATGCCAAAAGTACAACAAGCTGTACTCCGGCGGCAACCAGCTCAACAGCACGACGGCGCATTTCGTTCACATTACCACCTTCATACAAATCGGTAATCAGCACCAGTACAGTATCGGCAGGCTTGGTCACTATTTGCTGACAGTAAGTTAAGGCTGCATTAATGTCCGTACCTCCACCAAGCTGTACACCAAACAACAACTCAACGGGGTCGGTCAGCTCTTCCGTTAAATCGGCAACGGCAGTGTCAAAAACCACCATTTTTGTTTTAATAGCTGGTATAGAAGCCATTACACTACCAAATATACCCGAGTAAACTACGGATGAACCCATCGAACCGCTTTGATCAAGGCATAAGATTACATCTTTTAGTGACGACCGCTTGCGCCCATAACCCACCCGGCTTTCGGGAATGATAGTTTTGTATTCGGGTTGATAATGCTTTAGATTTTTAAGAATGGTAGCACCCCAGTTAATTTCTTGGTGGCGGGGGCGCGTATTTCTAATACTTCTGTTTAAACTTCCGGTTATAGCCTGCCGGGTAGGTTCGGCCAGTTTTTTTACCAGTTCATCTACTACTTTGCGCACCACTTGCCGGGCTGTATCTTTGGTTTTATCAGGGATTACGCGGCTCAGGGTCATTAAAGTGGCTACCAAATGCACGTCGGGCTCAATGTTTTCCAACATTTCTTTTTCAAAAAGCATCTGGGTTAAATTGAGGCGTTTTAATGCGTCTTGTTGCATTACCTGCACTACACTAGCCGGAAAGAATGTGCGGATATCACCCAGCCACCGGCTCACGTTTGGTGATGACGCACCCAGGCCTCCGCTTTTATCACTATCATATAACGCTTCAAGCGTACGGTCAACTTTCAGGTCGGCTTCATCCAGATCAAACTGTGTTCCTTCCTGCTGATGGCCACCCAGGATCAACCGCCATTTACGCAGGTGTGGTGCTTCAATCTCCATTCTATTCGCTGTTGTTAATGGTTAAACCTAATAGTTCCATAATTACTGGCAGGCCTTGTTTGGCCCTTTCTGTATCAAAGTTTATAATAACGGTGGGGCGCTGTTGGCCGGCAGTTCCACCTGTACGCACCTTTTCCCCCAGCTTTCTACGTTCCGGACTTGAAAAATTGGCAAATGTGCGGCGCAGTAATGGCAACACCTGCATAAAAATATCATCGCTTAAACCAGATACCCAGTTATCAATTACCTGCCATTGGTGCTCATCGAGCAGCAATAACGTGCCACTGCCTTTCAAAAAGCCTTCCAGCCAGGCCGCTGAAATCACAGGTGCGGTAGCTGCAGACATCGTATAGCCAAAGTATTGCATCAATTGGTTGGCAGTTAACAGTTTACTATCGTTTAGCAAACGTATACTGTAACCGCAAACTACCGGCGATGTGTTTTTATTACCTGCAATTATCTGCAAAGTTTGCTGCCAGCTTAAAGTTGTATCGGGCTCCTGCATCAGGTTAATACCATCATTTAATTTATAAAATAAACCAAGCAATTGCTGGGCGGCATCATCATCAATAGCCACACAGGCATTAGGCAAACTGATGCAGATACGGGTAATGATACTGCTAATGATACTTAATACTATTGTGGCATCCGTTTTACGTACGTTGCCATAACGGGCAACGGTAATTAACCCCGGCACAACTTCCATTAACTCAATCACATCAGCCGATGCAGCCGCTAAGTTGTTTAACCGATGAATTAACATCTGAATAGCTTCGGGCAGTTCGGCCGGGATACTTTTCTCCAACAAATCGCTAATCACTTTCAGGTCGGTAGCCTCTTTCGCCTGATTTAAAACACTATTTGCCGAAGCCTCTAAAACAGTATTGCCTAAATTGCCGCGCTCTATAATTTCAACAGAATACCCGGGATCCCATTGCAGGCGCCATTGTTCTTTAAAAGTTCCCTTACCCGCAACGTGTTGCTGACGGCCCCATTGGATGCCCAATAAAGTAAGCCTATGCAGAAAAATGCTCCGTTCCAGATCAGTATCTTTACGAAGATCGAGTGTGTAATCTTTAAAATCGGCTGTAGCTGGCAGCCTTAATTTCTTTTGCTGTTTTTCAATATCCAGTTGCAGCGGTGGTTTAGGTATTTCAACTGGCACTTCGCCTATCTGATGGCCAACAATCAATTCATCATGTACAAGCTTCAATAAGATGCTTTCGCCGTTACAGAGCACGCTCAGTGTAGCTTCATTCAATTCCTCTAATCCCACCTTTGGCAGTCCGCGTAACGAAGCAAGTGATTCGGCTAAACGCACAGCCTCTATAACATGCGCGACTGAAGTATCCATTTGCTGCTTGCGGAACAATTGGGCAACATGGGCCATCCACAAAGTGCCATCATCGTGCTTATGATGCCAAACATGATTATACCATCCCGGTGAGTTAATGCCGGCGCCATAGCCACTGTAAAAACTTAAGCGGCTAAATGTCCAGGGTATCCAGGTACATTCGATTTTTACCTTAGGCAAACCTTTCAATAATTCGTTATCATCTTTTTGTGATGCTTTATTTTGCAGGGCGGGCACATGCCATGCTCCGCAAATAACCGCGATGGTGTGGAACATTTCCTTTTCGGTTTGCCGGATAGAACGGCGCATATAAGCTTCGCGCAATTGTTCAAGTTTTTTATCTTTTTGGGGGATGCTTTCACGCAGGGCTTGCATCGCTTCGGCTACAGCATCAAATACTTCATCGTTGTTTAAGCGATATTCAAAAGTATGTTCCCACCATTTTTCGTCGTCGGTAAAACCGGCCGCATCCGATAAATAGCTGATGGGGGCTTTATTTAAGTGTTCATAAGATTGTGCTTCCAGATTGATTTTATCGCGATTAACGGAAATATCTTCTTCCTTTTGTTCACGCTGTTCTTTCTCTATCAGCATTTGGTTACCCGCAGGCAGATCCATAAAACGCACATGAATGTTTTGCTTACGCGCATACAGGATAGCCTGCCACTCGGGCGAAAAATCTGCAAAGGGATAAAACACCGAACACTGCGGATTATCCGGCTGATAACAAAGCAAAGCCACTGGCGGTTTCAGATCGGCATGCCCCACCCATTGTAGCATGGCATCAGCCTCCGGTGGCCCTTCCACCAGTACAATATCCGGCTTAACCGATTCCAGGAATGCTTTCACATTTCTTGCCGAACCGGGCCCGTGGTGACGTATGCCTAATATATTTATGGCCATCTATTGCTGTTATGTTAATTATAAGTCGCGGCAGGCGCGGTAAATATCGCTCCAGTCACTGCGTGTTTTCACTACTGTTTCCAGGTATTCCTGCCAAACCAGCTTATCCTGCACCGGATCTTTTATTACCGACCCAATAATGCTGGCCGCCACATCTGCCGCCTTTAAAGTCCCATCGCCAAAGTAGGCAGCCATTGATAAGCCACTATTCACTACCGAAATGGCTTCGGCGGTGCTTAGCGTACCTGTAGGCATTTTAATTTTGGTTTTGCCATCGAGTGTTACACCGCTGCGCAGTTCGCGGAAAATGGTTACAATCCGGCGGATCTCTTGTAGCGCGGGTGGTTCTACCGGGAGTTCCATCACCTTTTCAAAACTTTCTACCCGCCGGCGTACTATATCAATTTCTTCCTCAATAGAATCAGGCAAGGGCAATATCACGGTATTGAATCGTCGTTTTAAAGCGCTTGATAATTCATTAACACCTTTATCGCGGTTATTGGCGGTAGCAATAATATTGAAACCCTTTATAGCCTGAACTTCCATATTAAGTTCAGGGACAGGTAATGTTTTTTCGGACAGAATGGTGATCAGCGTATCCTGCACATCGGCACCTATCCGGGTTAACTCTTCCAACCTGACGATTTTACCATCTTTCATAGCTCGCATTACCGGGGTTTCTACCAATGCACCCGCTGAAGGGCCTTCGGCTATCAGCCGGGCATAATTCCAGCCATAACGCACTGATTCCTCGCTGGTACCGGCGGTTCCCTGAATGATAAGTGTTGAATCGCCGCTTACGCCAGCCGCCAAATGTTCGCTTACCCAGCTTTTAGCTGTGCCCGGTAAGCCGTATAATAGTAAAGCACGGTCAGTAGTGAGCGTGGCCACAGCGATTTCCATCAGGCGGCGGTTGCCGATATATTTGGGTGATACCTGAAATCCGTTTTTGAGTTTACCACCTATCAGATAAGTAACTACCGATTGCGGCGAAAGCACCCAGTTGGCCGGGCGCTTATCATTGTCCTGTTTTTTAAGTTCTTCCAGTTCGTGAGCAAATAATTGCTCTGCATGCTGACGTAATAGCTGTGACATATTAAGGTATTTATACGTTAAAAGCTTTAAGTATTTGTTGCTTTAAGCCCAGTAATTTAATTAAATGTTCTTTGCCTTTTTCCCAGGCATTTTGCAAATTAGCATCTTTCGGTTTCACTTTTTCAAGCTGATCTATAATGCCTGCCGGGATTAGTTTGGTATGTTTATTAAAGAAAGCGCGATTATATTCATAAGGATGATTAGCCATTTCACGAAGTACCAGTATTGCAAACTCAGTACCCCATTCGTGATTTAATCTCAAGGCATAATGGATCGTGTTTTTTGCCTCTATCTTTAAAAACCGTGCAAGATATTTCTCCTGCTCGTTAGTGGTCATCATATCCAAAAAGTCGGTATAAAAACCTGGCTGATGCAGAAAGTAAGAGATCCATTCTTTCTGCTTAAAGCGCGAAACAGCCAATCCTAAAGCGGGTACTTTATCATTAGCGTATTTTTCAAAATATTCAAACACCTGTGCCGGCGCAGATTCAAACTGCTTTTCCCAAAACGATGGCGGCACGGCACTTATCAGTTGGTGTAAAATAAAACTTTCATCTGTAAATGAGGCTTTTTGACCAGCTAATTTTTCGATTCCTGATTTAAAAATGCTTTCATCTACATTTAACGGCAACTTTTGCTGGATGGATAGCTTGGTCATCATCCCAAATAAAGCTTTCTCTTTTTTAAGGATAACAGATTCTTTCAATAAATCCTGATATTGATTTACGATAGATGAGCCCGGTATCAATTTAAGTAAGGCTAATGCCTCGTCCTTTACTTTTTGTCCTTTTTCGTACAACAAACCTTCCAGCCATTCAAAATCGTTCGCGCCTATATTTACACGCAGTGTTTTCAGTAAATCCACTTTGCTTGCCGCGGTTTCCTGCGCCCAGGTTTGCTGTAGCCATTCCCTTGCTTGTTCCGGATTAGAATGCCTTAACTTTTTAAGTACATTAACCCGTTCATCAGGCTTACCAGTCTCCCATGTTTCCTGATCGGATATTGCACCAAAATAATTCCAGACCGGATTTAACTTACTTAACCACAATCCGCGGTTACCGCTGCACGTAATAACCAATGGCTGTAACAATTTATCTTTTAATGCAGCATCTAATACAGCGGGCAAAACATCGGGCAAAAGTAGCCTTTCACCATTATTACAACAACTCAACCATAGCATCAGCAGGGCTGTATTATCTTCATTTAGGATATCATTTAAAATCGTCGCAGCCTCTTCGGAACAATAGGGTTTTGCTTCATCAGGTGCTATGGTTGTCGGCAACTCCTTTTGCTCAATTAGTGTAAATCCGCATTGACGATAGTTGTAAATTGCAGCCGCTTTTTGCAAAAACTTTGCTTCTTTATCTGACGATTCAACAGCATCGATCATTGCTACAATTTCTGCCACCTCATTGGGCAATTCTGCATTCCCCGGTATCGGTTTGTGAGTACCCAGCATAGCGGTATTAATTACATATTCCCAGGCTTTCATCAGATGGCTTTATAATTGTTTTGATACCATACACCTAATGGGCGATACTCGTTCTCTTTACCGATTACAGCCATGGTTAAAGGGGCTCCACCACTTAGGGCCATCAGTTGCCATATGTTTTTAAAATCCAGAACTATGCGGCATAAAAAACCTTCCTGATCTTGCAGCCACCATTGCTTTTGATAATGCAGCGGTTTTAGTGCAGCAACTATAAATGGCATTTCGTTTCTGAAAGGTAGTTTGCTATTTAATCCGGTTTCTTGTTCGGCCACCTGGTTCCAGCCCGTAAAGCTCTGTATACCAAAGGCAACCCCAGATTTGGCAATAGTGTAATTTTTAATTATAGCCCTGAAAGGTACAGCTGAAGGAAAATAGATTAACTCCGCATCCAGATACATGCCCGTGCTCAATGATAATTGACCCACTTGCCCGCGTGCTATAAACTGTAAAACAAGCGCGTACTGATTGCTTTTCAATCCGTATAACCAATTTTGCTCAACGGTGATCTGTTGCTCATCGCGAGTTTCTTTAGCAATAACCAACCATGTGTCGGTTAGGCCATTCTGCTTTTTAAGGTCATCCTGATTAAAGGTAAAACCAATAGCCGAGCGTATATCCTGTTGTAATAATGGATTAATACCTGCCAAATGCTGATAACTTTCGGCAACGAGGTATAACTTCAATAACTTATCCATAAAATTGCTTTGCCAGCCTTCCTTCCAAAAATCGGCTGCTCCAAGCTCTCTAACCATTGCAGCTAATCCTGATGCCTGGGCATCAACCATACGGCGGGCCATATTATCCCAATAAGCTACTTCCTTTTCGGGAACTGTTAAGATGCCATTACGAACAATATCTTTTATCCAGATCAACAACTCGTTTATCCCCGAATTTACTTTTTGCTCGCGCGATTGCTGGCGTTTGGCCTGAGCCGTTTCATCAACTGGCTTTTCGGCTTTTTCGGTTTTCTTTTCTTCTTTTTCAGATCGCTTGCTAATCCAATCATTTACCCAGGCGGGCGTATCCGTATTAGAAAATAAACCTGGCTGGCGCGCGCGCAATAATAATAAACCAATACCATGTTTACACGGGAATTTACGGCTTGGGCACGAACATTTGAAAGCGATAGCAGTCAAATCAACCTGTGTTTGATACGGCTTGCTGCCGCTGCCCTGGCATTCGCCCCAAAGGGCCTGATGGTTAAATCCTTTAGTAACCCATTTGGCAGGTACAGCCAAATCTCTCCCGGCTTTTTTTGAAGCTTCATCGGGTGCGAGGGCATATATTTGGTCTTCTGTTAGTTGCAAATCGATCTGATTATTGATGAAAAAGGCTTGTATTGTTTTGCCCTAAAAATAGTATAAAAATTAAAAGATGAAGCAGGAATATCTATAAAAAACCGCCTCATGAATTTCATAAGGCGGTCTATTTGTGCTCAACTCACATGGTAGCTTACTTCATGCGCTTCCCACAAAGTCGGCACTTCCAGTTTATGGGTTAGTTTATCTATAACCGATGTAGGTACCACGGCATCCCGATTTTTATTTTGCCCAGGCAAATGCTGATGCGATACTTCTATATAAACAATGTTCACCCTTGCCTTATAGGTGGTGAATAGATCGATGAGTTGCATTCGCATCTGGCTGGTGGTATTGGTAGCATTCCAGATAAAGGATTCTTGCCTGCGCAGATAAACCCTTGCCTGCTCTTTTGCTTCCTGTATTATTTTCCCGTTGCCTGTCTTATCGGTTGGTAAAATACCACGTTCCATACGCAAATTATCTAAAGAAATGACCTGCCAATCCGGGTAATGCTCTTTAATAAATGTGTCTTTGCCTGCACCGGGCAAACCACTCATTAAAATCACTTCAAATGTAGGTTCTTCAAACGGAACATAATCAAGGTAAGCATCATCATGTTGCATATAATACATTTGTGCCTGCCCTGATGCAAACTCACGGGCTTTGCCCCAACAATCATTTTCCTGGCACAATGCTTCAAAGCAGTCGATGCGATAAAGCATCTCCTCCTGATCGTCACAAACACGGCCCAACATATCAGCACGAGCCAGCAAAGCCAACCACTGTGTATTTACTTCCATGCTGGCTTTTACCAACGCTTTCAATGGATCTGGCTTTTCAAACAACCATATCGGCAAACCATGATGCCGCACCAAACCAACGATCTGTTCGCGAACAGCTAAAGGCGAAGGCTCATTTATGTAAAGTAATAGCCTTGCAAACTGGGAACCTTTACGTGCATGGCCGTTTGACGTAATGCTGCCATCAGCCTCGAAAACCGTAGTGCTATATTTTTCAACATCATGCAATAATGCGGCTGTCCATAGTATTTCTTGCTCTTCTACAGACAAGACCTGAAAAGCTGGTTCAATTTTCAAGGCAGCCAGTACCATTTGCGTATGTATAGCCACATTGCCTTCGGCATGATAGCGCGGATCTTGCTGAACATCGTTCATGCGTTTTACCCAATTAAATTGTTCTTCTAGATATGTCCAATCTTTGTTTTCACTAAAGGTCCACATACTTACCTCCTTCATTTGTTAATGGTGCCCGTTTCCAGTTCCTTGTCCAGTGTTCATCGGTTTTAACGTGCCCCTTTCGTACATATTTAAATACATTTTGCGCAAAAGCATCAACGGAATAGCTATCGGCATTACGACTAACGATACCTTCCATGGTTGTTGCTTTCTGATCATACACATCATAAGGATCAAACGCGCCCGGGCCATTTACCAGTATCAGCATTTCCGCTTCAAATATATCTCGTTCCTTCGGTATACTTTCTGTCTTAACTACCGGAACAGTAGGCAGATCAAGCATATTTGCATAAAATTGAGTTTCCTCCCAGCTAAGCCACCGGTCATGCTCACGTATCCCGAACACATAAAAATGGTATTCCAGTATGCCATATTCAATTGAGTGTATCGCATACAGATTCTCTCCGAAGATCTCCAAATCGCCCAGATCATTTTTAACCAGTTGCCAAAAACGCCGTAGACTTTCGGTCCAGGATGACGTAGTTGGTGCCGCGTGTGAGCGAGCAAAAACGCCGAGTTTGGAAAGGCAATTATTCTCACCATCCAGTTTCTCGGTGTGTATTAAGTTGGGGATACACTGTAATTGTTCCCAGTAGTCGTGCGCTATACGGTCGTCGCTGGTTGTGCCCGGCGAAAACGGATAATGATAGGTACGACCATATTTTTGTGATATAGCCATATTTTTAAGATTAAAATAAGAAATAGAAATTCGCTCCCTTCCTTGAGATAGGAAAGATCATAAATTGATTTTATGCGCGGGCGATTACATGGCTCAAGACTTATAGCGTTTTTGTTGACGCAAATGTAAGAAAATAATTTATAATCTGTTATTGAAAACAATTACTTTATCGCAAACACAAAAGCATTCGCAATAGAGTAATTATCAAATTTAAATTGGCTTTGCTGTTATAGTTTTACGAATACAAATATCAGTAGTCATACACATGCTCAATGGTAACTTTATCATCCAAAAGTGTTTTGATGGTAGTACTTAAATTACCAACCGTTGTTACCATCGCTATTCTGCTTAAACCAGGTTTAGTTATGATGGGTTGAGTGAATAATACTTTATAATTGCTTGTTACCTTTATAGGCTTATTGGTTAAAATAGTGAGCATAATTGCCCCGTTATTACCAGCAATTTCTTTAAAAACAATTCCTTTTTTGGCCAATAGGGAAGCAGCCTGATTGAACTCGGCATACCGGGGCAAATTAAGCAGAATTGCACTATCCGACAGAACTTTAGTGCTTTTATCCCCATCAAATGCGTTAAGTTTACCCGGCGTTATTTTGATAATAACAGCGGTTTGCAACGAGGCGGTTTCATAAGCCGATTTAGTGCCGAGGCCTATTAACCAACCATAACCGCTTTTAACCATTAGCTCAGTGGTTAAATAATATCGGCGTTCCAGTTTACGTAGCAAGTGCGGGCCTGATAAGGGTGTATTGCTCCATAAGGTTTTAAGCTGGTGGGTAAAATCATATTCGTACCAGGGCAAAGCCTCAATAAATTTTACATAGCTGTGGGCATAGTCGGCGTTAAATTTATCCTCGGCGGTTATTACCTCATTGGGACGGGTATCGGTTACCCGGCCTATAATGGTTTCGTAAAAGGATTTAATGCTGTATTCAACTGTTGTGCTTCCTGCAATAACCATATTCATTGCATGATAGCCGGTATTGAATGGAAAGTTATCTTTGATCTGATGGTATACTACTCCGTATCCACCCCATAGCTGATCAACATGCTTCATGTAGGGAAAAGTGGTGGAGGTGTGGGTTTTAAAGTAATCTGCCTGTTCAGCCGGACTAAATACCAGGAACCATTCAGGATAGGTCAAAAAAGTTTGATCGGGAGGGCGCGCATCTTTTTGCGGCGTTAACGGATGCCGATTAATAGTCAGCCAGGCCTTATCAACCAACAAACCCTTCCCCGCAGGCACAGTAGACGGCTTCCTGTTTTTAATAGCAAACGTTATTATGGCCAGTAGCAGCGAAATGAATGTCAGTATCCTTAGCCTTCTCATGCTTATATTTTGGTAAACAACATTAAGGTATTGTCGGACGGGTCTTTATCCTGTAGTATCCGTTTACCCGCATCTTTAAACCCAGCTTTCTCAATAATTGCGGCCCATTCATCTACGGGTTTAAAATTCTTAAAGTCTTTCGCTTCAAATTCCCAGGTTTCATTCAAGCCTACATTAAATACTGTGTGCACTAATGAAACAAAAGTGGCCATCTCTGGTGTTTTAACATTATGATCGCGGATAACAAATGAGCCACCAGAACGAATAATACGATGAATAGATTTCACAAACCCATCCAGTTTAGCTACCGGGCAATGGTGCAAACCAATGTAGCAGGTAACCACATTCAGGCTTGCATCGGCAATAACCGAGCTATTGATAGGCTCGTACCCGTTAATATCTACAAAAGTGCCCAGCTTACCTAACTGCCCGCGTTCCATAATATCACCCGGTGAGTTGGTTGGGGCCATATCATTGATGAGATACAGCGGGCCGGTAACTTTGGTCTCCTTTTTAAGCTGACTAATATAGCGGCCAGTAGAACCGATCTCGGCATAACCGTCTATCTGTTTTATACCGCCCAATAATTCCAGCGTTTGCCTAACTATTTCCTTTTTTTGTTTTTTAAGTGCTGGTAATGCGTAAGTCAGTTCCGATAAAAATGGCTTAATGCTTTTCAGCTTGCTTTGCACCGATTTATAGATCTCTTCATCGGTTTTACCGGTAGCTGTTTCTTCTTTAATCAGCTGGTGAAATTTATCTTCGGGATATAAATGGAATATCACCTGCAAAAAGCGGTAAAAATCATCGCTCCACTTGGTATCGTTAAATACTGCTTTAAATTCGGATGTTGGATTAGCCATTGTTTTATGGTTTTAAAGGTTGATAGTAGGTATCCCAAAATATATTCCTGAATTTATAGTCAGGGTCAAGCCGTGCTTTCAGATCAAATAATTTTTGCGCGTTGGGATAGGCTCTATGGAATTGTTCTGTTGTTGGGTGTACCTGGTAAGGTAGATAGTATGCGCCGTTTACAGTTGTCACTGCATCGGCCAGTTCACGTGTCCATACAGCTACCGCGTGTTTTGATGCGGCATCGGTACGCTGTTTATAATAAACTACAAAAGCAAATACTTCTTCACGCGCCCATGCCAGATAAGTCCCCGGATCGGCTTTAGCATGACGGATGGAAACATTCAGCACATTCACATTAAACCGGATAAATATTTCGGCCATAGTCTGTTCAAATTCTTCAAAACTATTTACCGGCACAAAATACTCCAGCAAAACATAGGTGCTATCAGTGCGCGAGCGTGGTTCAAGTTCGGCTACATCATAGCCCGCCTCATAGTTGCGCCAATGGATCTTCGTCCCTTTAAACAATAATGGATCTATAAAAAACTCGCGCCGCCATTTACCTAACGGTGTTTCGGTAAACGACCATAGGAAATATCTTTCCAAGGGATAAGATTCTTTCAAAGGCATTAACCGTGTTTTAACGGTTGGCTTTTCATCTGTTTCTATCCAGCTCACCGCACGTAAGCGCTTGTATTTTGGCGGATAAATATCGCCATTATGGAAAACAACTTTGTGGTTATCGCGGATGGTTTTAAAGAAGTAATCTTTGTATTCTTCCACCTTCATTTTTTTATCGATGCGTTTAATGGCGAGGTTATCGGCCAGTTCCAGCTCAGCCTGAACGATAATGCCGATGCCGTTATAACCACCTATTGCTCCAAAAAACACCTCCTGGTTTTCTTTACGTGTGGCATGTACTAATGCACCATCGGCCAATACCACATCTATGGAGCGTACCGATAACACAACCGGCCCCATTCCCATGTACCGCCCATGTGCATTTACACTTAAAGCTCCACCGACAGTGAAGTTGGCATAGGTTTGCATGATCTTAATACTTAGATTATATTCATCAATATGATGCTGAATATCGCACCAGCGGATACCGGTTTGTACTTTGATGAGTTTATCTGCTGCCGAAAATTCTAATACTTTATTCATCCCACGCATATCCACATGAACACTATACGGACTTGCGGTTTGCCCACCCATACTGAAACGCCCGCCGCCTACGGAGATGGCTCCGGTGGTGTTTTTAACAATTTCGCAGACTTCTTCAATAGAAGCCGGACGCATTATTTTAGCTACCAATACCGGGTTTAGCCGAGTTACATCATCAATAATACGTTCATCGGTTTTAAGGTGCGGAATTTCCCGGCCTTCATCATTTTTAAGATAATCAGGTGCGGAACCGGGTACCGAGCCGTATTGGTTTGCCGTATAATTACCTTTGTTAAATCCTAATCGCCATATCAGCCATAATGGCCCAAGCACTGGTATCAAAACAGCAAGCATCCAGTAACCCGAATAGTTCTGATCATGTAACCGCTTAATGGAAGTTGCAGTAATAATCCAAAATAATAAAGGATATAATATAAAGGTAGCTTGTTCGCCTATGCTGAATAGCAATAGGTTATAGAGCACATAAAAGGTACACCAATAAAACAGGGAAGCCAGCCAAAAAGCACCTTTTGATAAACGACCGTTAAAAGTAAATAGCAGATAGGTTACGGGTAGTTTTTGTTTAAGGCGCATATATGGCTTTGGCAATACGCTAATATATCATTACTTTTCAATTATAATTATAGCATTTTACATAAATTGTAACATGATACCCAGAGGTAAATTATATATCAGCTATACGGATCTAATTTCAGGCATGTATTATTGCCTGATTGATATATTTAAATTTCAAAAATCCGTTGTTATTCCACCTGCAAAAGAACTGATCTGCCTTTCGGTACGTACAGGTTTTGACCTTGTATTAAGCACCTTGAATTTTCCGGCTGGCTCCGAGGTTTTGGTGACAAACATCAATATACCTGATATGTTTAACATTATTACTGGCCATAACTTGACGCCCGTTCCTATCCCGGTTAATAAGCATACCTTAAATATATCGCCGGCACAAATAGAGGATGCTATAACGCCTGCCACCAAAGCCATATTAATAACCCATCTATTTGGCGGTATTATGGAAACCGATGAGCTAATTGCTATAGCCCAAAGGCACAATTTAGTAATATTTGAGGATTGCGCCCAGGCTTATGCCGGAGATGTGTATAATGGCAACCCAGCATCGGATGTGGTGATGTTTAGTTTTGGCTTTATTAAAACCAATACAGCAATTAGTGGAGCGATGATTAAAATAAATGATCGGGCTTTGTATACTGAGATAGCTAAGCGTAATGAGCATTATGATCAGCAAAATAGCGGAGTCTATTTTAAAAAGCTATTTAAAGTAGCCTTTGTAAAGCTACTCACCAACAAAACCATTTATACCGGCTTTTATAATTTAGTGATGGCTATTGGAAAAGATTTTGAAAAAGTATTGGATGGCTTTACGAAAGGATTCCCCGGCGGCGATATTTTTAAACAGATCCGCTATCGGCCTTCTACTTCAAATAAAAGACTACTGAACAAAAAGCTCAGCAACTTCAATCAGCATAGTATTACCGCAAGAATGCAATTAGCCAATGATATTTTACCGAATATTCCGGATAATTATAAAATTGGTTTTAAAAATAAAAAACACACCTATTGGGTAATGCCTGTGGAAACCAATGATCCGGGCGTACTCATCAGTTACTTGCTGAGCAATGGCTTTGATGCCTCGCAAAAAGCATCCAGTTTAATAATGCTCAATCAACCTGGTGCTATATCCAACCCCGAAGACTTAATGCTGGAAAATCTTGTTTATTTACCTGCTTATCCGGCAATGAGTAAAAAAGACCGCAATAAGTTGACCCAACTGCTGATCAGTTTTCCAAACTAATTTCTTTTTTTAAACTAAGTTTAAATTTGTGTCTACAATGTCCAGTAACAGAAAAAACAGTCCCTAGAGACTGTTTTGATGCTTTGTGCGGAAGAAGGGACTCGAACCCCCACGCCTTGCGGCGCCAGATCCTAAGTCTGGTGCGGCTACCAATTACGCCACTTCCGCGTTTTATTTGGTTTTTTAAAGGACTGCAAATGTAGCGTAAAAACTGAAAACTAAAAACCTTAATTGAAAAAATATTGGTTTTATTTAAGCCGTTGATGATGCAATTATCAAACAACACTATCAATCAGCCGCTTAAAATAAGCCGGGGCTTTTAACAAACGGCTGCCATACCACGAAAACATTTCGCCATCTACAAGTATTACACGGGCTTTAGGCACCATCGCTTTAAAAAAGCCTATATGTTTATCTCTAAATGGATAAGGTTCGGACGATAACATAATTACATCGGGGTTTGCCTCCTGTATTTCAATTTCGGTAATTTGCGGGTACCGCTGCTGTTTAAATACGTTTATATAACCGCATCGTTGCAGCATATCATCAATAAAAGTTTGCTTACCTGCTGCCATGTAAGGTTTTTGCCATATCAGGTAGGCAACGCTAAGCGTCGAGGTTTTTATTATCGAATTAAAGCTTTCCTCAATTGCGTTTACCATTAGAGTAGCCTCATCAGCTTTGTTAACCAGGGTGCCTATATTATTCATCATGGCCAACGCTGCCTGCAAATTGACTATATCACTCATCCATACCGGAAACTCCTCCATTAAGGCTTCAATCTGCGCGCGCTCGTTCTCCTCTTTATTCCCTATAATTAAATCAGGCTTTAAATTGCGTATCATGGCCATATCAAGCTGCTTGGTGCCGCCAACCTTAACCTTAGTTATAACCTGATGCCGGGGATGATTGCAGAACTTTGTTAAGCCTATGATTTCGGCATTGAGGCCCAAATCAAATAACAGTTCTGTTTGCGATGGTACAATAGAAATAATTCGCTGCGGCGGATAGTTAACAGCAACCTGCCGGCCTAATTGATCAATAAATACTTTGGGATCGGGCACTCTAATTCAATACTTTTAAAAGGCGTTTTTGTCTCCTCGGATAGAATTCCAGAAAGTAAGGAAAATGATTTTTACATCTAGTATAAACGACCAATTTTCGAGATACCAAACGTCGGCTTCAACACGCTCAAGCATAGCTTCGGTAGTTTTTGTTTCGCCGCGCAAACCATTCACCTGTGCCCATCCGGTAATGCCCGGTTTTAAAAAATGCCGCACCATAAACCTGTCAATCAGTTGCGAGTATTGCTCTGTATGGCTTATCATATGTGGCCTTGGGCCAACGGTAGACATGTTCCCTATCAGTACATTAAAAAATTGCGGCAGCTCATCCAAACTGGTTTTACGCATAAAAGAACCAACTTTGGTAATTCGCGAATCGCCGCGGGTGGCCTGCATTTTATCAGATTCGTTATTGATGCGCATGCTCCTAAATTTATAGCAATTAAAAGGGCTATTATCTCTTCCGGAGCGTTTTTGCTTAAAGAAAATAGGGCCAGGAGTTTCCATTTTTATTATTATAGCCAATATGGGGAATAGCCAGCTAAAAATAAAAATGATTATAAATAAGGCAAATAAAATATCAAAACCTCGTTTTAAACCCCTGTTCAACATGTTTTCGAGCGGCTCTGCCCGTATGGATATGATAGGTATATTGCCAAAGCTTTGTAAAAACGTAGGCTTTTTTATGTATTCATGATATTCGGGAACTATCTTAAATCGAATCAGATTTTTATCAGCATCCACCATTAACCGTTCTATAATAGCATGATCAGAATATGATAGTGCACAATAAATTTCGTCAACTTTATTGTTTAAAACATAGTCCATACAATGGGCTGTATTACCCAGATAAAGGTCTTTTTCAATTACTTTTGAGCGCTCATCGTCAAAAAAACCCAAAAAGTTATACCCTCTAAAAGGGTTATTTTTGAAATACTTACGAAGTTCATTCCCGGCTCGGCCTGCTCCTACTATCACCACTTTACGCGAGTCATTTAGCAATGCCCTATCACTTTTCCTGATCGCTAAAAAAATAACTTTCCAACTCCCTAAAAGAAACCCAAACAAAACTATAGCGTAAAATAAATATTGACGTGTAATAAAATAGGCCTTGGTGCCAATAAGAATTAAAATAGTGAAGCAAATTAAACTTACAAATAATAAATATGTTTGAAACACACTTCCAAAGGTTTTTACTGAATCCTTGTTTAAAACATGCTCATATAAACCGGTTATATTGGCAGCTAATAACCATATCAAATTAAACACTAAAACAACAGGAAGATATTGTTTGTTATTTATCCATACGATAAAAGAATTATCTAAAATAACGTAAGCCGCTATCATGGATACGTTAAGCACGAAGTAATCAACAGTGAGGTTTATTGCCTTAAAAAACGTTGCGTACCTGTGAAGCATATATAGTAAACCCTACTTTTAAGAGAATACTAAATTACTACTAAATTACTATTCCACAAAGTCTATATATATAATTACAGAAAAAGTTTTTACATTCTTTTAATATATAAGATAAGTGGCTGATCATATTTGATTAAATACTCCTAAACTTTAAATTATTTTCAAAAAAAATAGGTTTGATTATATTTAACCAAACCTATCGGATAAGATGTTTTTGTGCTTATTTAGGGATAACTAGTATACACAAATTATATATTAAACTGCGGCTGCGCTGATCTCTTTATCAAGCTCTTCGAATATAGAGTTTTCACTTTTATATTCGGGAACTATTTCTTTCATTTTCCTAACTACAAGCGAGTCTTTAAACAATGCCGACATTTTTAGTAGCTCATTTATATTTTTGTTAATATAGCTATATGATACAGGAGCAATGCTTGCAATCATTATTTTCTCGTGGTGGGTTGGCATTGTAAGCTCCGAATCGTTTAGCAGTTCCTCGTATAATTTCTCACCTGGCCTTAACCCGGTATAAACAATTTTTATGTCCTGATCAACTATAAAGCCTGAAAGTTTAATCATTTTTTTAGCCAGCTCAACAATTTTCACAGATTTACCCATGTCGAATATAAAAATCTCGCCACCATTACCCATTGAGCCAGCTTCCAAAACCAAACTACAAGCTTCGGGTATGGTCATAAAATACCGTGTAATGTCGGGGTGTGTAACAGTAATGGGCCCGCCTTTTTGTATCTGCGCTTTAAACCTCGGTATTACAGAACCGTTTGATCCTAGTACATTACCAAATCGGGTAGTAATGTATTTTGTTTTGCAGTTATCAGATTTTTCCGTTGCTTTTGTGCTACTTTTCAAGATAGATAGCTCATTAGAAAACGAGTTAAATAACGATTGAACATACATTTCGGCAATTCTTTTTGATGCCCCCATTACATTTGTTGGATTTACAGCTTTGTCTGTAGAAATCATAACAAATTTATCTACCCCGTATTTCATTGATAGGTCGGCAAGAATTTTAGTGCCCAAAACATTGGTGTTTATCGCTTCGGATGGGTTGTTTTCCATCATTGGTACATGTTTATACGCCGATGCATGGTAAACATAATCGGGTCTGTATGTATCAAACAGATAAGACATCCTTTCTATATTTCTTACATCACCAATAAATGGAATAAAATTATTAGTAATTGTATTATCTTGTAATTCTAATTGTAAGTTATGCAGTGCTGTTTCGGCTATATCATTTAATATAATCAACCCTACTTCGTATTTAATTAATTGCCTTACAAGCTCAGATCCTATTGAACCTGCAGCACCGGTAACCAATATTGTTTTTCCGTATAGTTGGTTCTCAATTAATTTATTATTAATCTGAATGGATTCCCGCTCCAACACGTCTTCAATTTTTATATTTTTAATCTGGCTGGGATGAAATTGCCCATTAACCCAATTAGTGATTGGTGGAACATTTAATATATGAACATTGTTAGCTAAACAAATATCTATTAAAGTACTTTTTATCTCCGGGTTCAGAATTGCGTTCGCTATAATCAAATCATTTATTCTTTCTGATTTAATTAACCGTTCAAATTCTTTTATATGATATATTTTAACGTTCTCTACAACTTTGCCACACTTCCGCACGTCATCATCCAAAAAAGCCACAATATTCATGTTTAGCTCAGACTCATGATCTAATATTCTTTTAGTAGTTATACCAATTTCTGTAGCCCCATAAATAATCACCCTCCTTTTATTCAACTTGAGGTTCTTTATATACATAAACATGTATTTTACAAGTACCCTGTAAGTCATCAACAATAAAAAACTTGATAAGCCGTTAATAATTAATATGATAACAGGAATATTGGAGTCTATATGGAATAGCAGCAATGACCAGTGCGCAAAGTATAGGATAATATTGCTCAGCACTACAGAAAACAATATTCTGAAAGAATCCTGAGCACTTGTATACCTCACAATACCAGCATAGGTTTTTGCTATGGCAAACACTATACAATTAATAACTAAAAAGATGAGCAGAGTTTTTTCGAGCGAAGAAACATCTATTTTTTCGATATGGAAATTGTACCGGGTGCAATAAGCAAATAGAAGTGAAATAGTGCAGGAGGCGAGATCAAGTAAGAATATTACCCATCTAGGTACTACGTTGATTTGTTTAAACATGGTATAAATGTTTTTTTTGGTAGTTGTATTTGTTTTTACAAATTGTAAATGCTCAATAATAAGACCAGTTAAAACCTACAATTTACATTAACTTAAAACAAGAATATTAATATTATAAGTTTATTAATAACCGCTTTACGAACTTTCCGATAATAAAGTTGCACTTTTTTTATCGATTTTTTTGAAGCTTTTATAAATAAGCTCTTTTATTACTTTACTTGTATATTAAACATAAAAAATATCACCATTGTAATTTCTTAAAAACCAAATGAATCAACAGATATTACTATTATAAATCAATTTAAGGAATGCAAAAAAAATAATTATTATCGTAATCTTGATTTTTTTTAAGTTTATTTATTCAATACTAACGTCTTAAAACTACTCCCGTAAAGGAGTGCGGCAAAAATACTAATTATTTTAATATAATTTATTTAAACCAGCTAACTTTTTACTTTAAATAAAGTTAAACCTTATTTAATTTTTATTCCGTTAGTAATAATAAAAAATAAGATTTCTTAACCATTAACACTAGAGTTAAGGTATTGTTTTTTGATTAAACAAATTAAATCTAACAATTAAATAAAAAATGATCAGTAAAGCAAAAGCTATACTTACCATCAATGGTTGATTTACTTTTATTAAATATATAATGAGCACGTTAAAAAGCAATTGAATAGTGCCATATATTGTAGAAACTAATAAGTGGTTTAGTTTTTTTTCATTTACAAGCAGTTGATATAAATGCAATCTATGCGCTTTAAAAATATTTTCGCCCCTGCTTAACCTTAACATTATAGTAAATACTGCATCTATACCATATATACCCAATAATAAAATATAATAAAATTGATTTGTATGCATTATCAGTTTAAAAAGTAAAAAAACAATAATAAATGCCAAAGACACACTACCTACATCTCCGGCGAAACATTTTGCCTTTTTTCTGAAATTAAAGAATAGAAATACCAATACTCCCTCAGCTAGCATAATCAGCAGGTTTATATCTATAAACATAGCCTGGTATTGATTGATCCACATTAGTGTTGCAAACAACACCAAGCTATATAGCCCTGTTATTCCGTTAATACCATCCATAAAGTTATAGGCATTAATTATCCCAACAAATACTATATAATATAGCACAATAACAATCCAGTTCAATTCAAATACCTGCAGCGACCATAAAGCAAGGGATACCGCTACCAGATGAAAGAGTAACCTAAGGCTTCTTGAAATATTTTTTAAATCGTCAATAAAGCTTATTGAAGTAATTAACAATAAACCCAAAACCACTAAAGGGTATTCTGGATTAAAAAACAAGTACCAAATCATTACGGAAATGGGGAAAACAATGCCTCCTCCTCGTATCGTAATATCTTTATGTGAACTTCGATGATTTGGTTTATCAATAATGTTATAATGGTTTGCAATGTAGAAATAAAGGATTACTGTAACATAAAGCAACAGTGCGAAAATTAGGTAGGAATATAAATTATACATGCTTAATAGTCAAATACATTTAAATGTTCGGCACAACACAAAAAACGTTCATGTTATTTAAGTTACTTATTGTCTGAAATTTTAAATGCCGAAGCTGTTTTTAAAATCCCTTCACGTGCAGACAAAGGTAATTCCTTTTTCAGCACATGCTTTATTTTTTGATTGCTAACCACATAATTTTCGGTAAGCTTACGTAAGCGTTCAGTATTAAGAGGTAGTTTAAGAAAGTCTCCGATCCTCGCCACCAATGAAATTAACTTTGCTGGTACATGCAGTAAACGGGGATCTTTATTCAGGCCCTCAGATAATAATGAAACGATCTGATTAGTTGATAGTGCTTCGTCATCAGCAACATGATATACTCCCGGCGGGATGCCATTTGGTTCTACCAATTCTTTAATAATAAAGCAAAGGTTTTCAACGCTCAAAAACGACCGTTTGTTCTCAAATGCAGCTAATGGATATGGCAGCCCCTTTGAAACGAACTTGTAGAGCAGGTTTAAATTTCCTTTATTTCCAGGGCCATGTATCATACAAGGGCGAAGGATAAAATAAGACTTTCCCTCAGGTAAACCTCGGCTCTGAATATACTCCTCGGCCATTAATTTTGATTTACCATAATGCGTTTGAGGATTGGGTAGGGCATCCTCATTTAAAACTCCCTCAACAGTATCCGCAGCAGCTTTTACCGAGCTCATAAAAATAAACTGCCTTGCATCTGATTTCAAAAAGGCGTCATAAAGTTGTTTTGTGAGCTCAAAATTAACCTTATAGTAATTGGCCGGTACAGCAACCTTCTGGAGATCGTGGGCCTTACCTGCAAGGTGAATAATTGTCTGATAGCCATTTAACGAAATCGCCGGGATGTTATTCAGATTATCGCGCGATAAGGAATCAATGTCAACGGTTCCCTTTAAATAACGGGTAAGATTTATACCCACAAAACCCGAGGCGCCGGTTATTAATAATTTACTTAATGCCATTGCTATTTATTAAAGTTAATGTATGGTATATTATTGGGGTTTATCAATGATATGTATTTCTCGGCTATCCGGAGGTGGATGAGTTGACATACACAAAAAATAATGAAAAGGATATTTAGCATAAAAAGTAGATGGTACTCGCACAAAGATGAATAATGAAAATTTACCTCACAAGCAATAATGATTATTGTACGTCGAATAAAAAATAAGTTTTAAAATACGGACACGAACTGAGACTAAAAATGACTTTTATCAATATGATTACCTTTTTTTATTTGCTCTATTAAAAAACGAAATATATAATTTATCTACTTTCATTTAAAAATTATACTTTTGCATCACATTTACAACCCTTGTTTTAGGATCCAATATGAAAAATTTAGCTGAAATTAGCACCAAGAATATAATCTTAACTGATATTCCATTAAATATTTGGTATTATGAAAACACTTAATGTGATTTGTATACAAATATAAATGCCGCTTTTTAACTTAATCATAAATATTATTACACTTGGATAAATCTGTTAATAGTCAAAACACGATAGGCCTTAAAGAAGACGAATTTTCGATAAAGGAACTTATTTATAAAATACACGATTGGTGGGGCTATTTGTTGTCAAAATGGTTAGTAATTTTGATTTCAGGCATAATTGGCGGAGCATTGGGGCTTACATACGCCTATTTAAAAAAACCGATTTACAAGGCTGAATTAAGTTTCGCATTAGAAGATGATAAATCAGGAGGCCTCGGGGCCGCTGCTGGATTAGCAAGCCAGTTTGGATTTGACGTTGGTGGCAGTAGCGGTGGAGCTTTTTCGGGCGATAATCTATTAGAACTGATGAAGTCCCGGTCAATGGTAGAAAAAACATTGCTTACCACCGTAAATGTTGAAGGGAAGAAACAAACATTAGCTGAATTATATATCTCCTTCAATAAATTCCGCGAGATATGGAAAAATAACGCCGAATTAAAAAACATACAATTCTTACCAGAGGCTAAGCGTTCACTCTTTTCTCTAAAGCAAGATAGTATTTTAGGGATATCTTACAAGGATATACTCAAAAACAATCTAACTGTGATCAAAGTAGATAAAAAATTAAGCATCGTAAACATAGTAGTAAATTCTGAAAATGAATTATTTTCTAAATATTTCGTCGAAGTACTGGCCAAAACAGTGTCTGACTTTTATGTAGATACTAAAACTAAAAAATCCGTACAAAACGTTGCTATATTACAGCATCAAACTGATTCTGTAAGGCGTGAATTAAATACATCTATTTATGGGGTGGCCTCATCAATAGATGCAATTCCTTATGCCAATCCCGGGCGGCAAATATTACGTGCATCATCCCAACATAAGCAAGTGGATGTTCAAGCTAATCAGGCAATTTTAACGGAGTTGGTTAAAAATCTGGAGGTGTCCAAAGTTTCTTTAAGAAAGGAAACACCATTGATACAAGTGATTGATAAACCAATATTGCCTTTAGAAAAAGATGCCGTTGGGAAATTGAAAGGTTTGATATTGGGTGGAATTATAGCCGGTTTTTTGACTGTATTCTATCTATTGTTTAAACGAATATTTCATAATTTATTGAACAATTAATGAATTTAAAAGGGGAAAAAGTTTTAGTAACAGGTGCCGATGGCTTTATTGGAAGCCATTTAGTTGAAAAACTTCTGAATGAAGGCTGTAAGGTAAAAGCTTTTGTTTATTATAATTCTTTTAATAGTTGGGGGTGGTTAGATTCTCTTTCAAAAGAATTATTAAATGAAATAGAAATTTTTGCAGGTGACATACGCGACCCTAATGGTGTACGCACCGCAATTAAAGAAATTGATGTTGTATTCCATTTAGCAGCATTAATAGCTATACCCTTTAGCTATCACTCTCCAGATTCGTACATAGATACAAATGTTAAAGGGACTTTAAATATAGTTCAAGCTGCAAAGGATTTGGAAGTAAAACGCGTATTGGTTACTTCTACTTCCGAAGTTTATGGTACAGCGCAGTACATCCCCATTGATGAAAATCACCCTCGTCAGCCGCAATCTCCGTACTCCGCATCAAAAATAGGCGCAGATTGTATTGCTGACTCATTTTACCGAAGCTTTAACCTGCCTTTAACCATAGTAAGGCCGTTTAATACATATGGCCCACGCCAATCGGCACGGGCTGTAATACCAACTATAATTACCCAATTATTAAATGGTAAAGAAGAAATTAAATTAGGTGATACGATTCCAACAAGAGATCTTCTTTTTGTGAAAGATACGGTTAATGGGTTTGTAGAAATTGCTAAATCTGACAATCTAATCGGGCATGATTGTAATATCGCTACGCAATCTGAAATTTCTGTAGGCAACCTCGCTCAAGAATTAATTAAACAAATTAATCCTAATGCAAAAATCATTACCGACCAGGAACGGTTACGGCCTGAAAAATCTGAAGTTTTCAGACTTTACGGATCAAATGAAAAAATCCTTAAGCATACCAACTGGAAACCTTCGTATACTTTGGCACAAGGCTTATCAGAAACTATTGAGTGGTTTAAAAACCCGGATAATTTAAAGCAGTATAAAGCTGATATATATAATATATAATGCAGGCTATCTTTAAAGACATATCGGAATTTATAAAAAAACAATTCCCTGAGCAAAAATTCATCCCCTTGCATGCACCTGTATTTATAGGGAATGAACGTAAGTACGTGATGGATACGTTAGATTCTACTTTTGTTTCTTCGGTAGGTGCATATGTTGATCGTTTTGAAGAAATGATGTGCGAAATAACCGGCTCATCATATGCAGTTGCTATTGTAAATGGCACAAACGCACTTCATTTAGCATTATTGCTAGCAGATGTTAACCGCAATGACGAGGTATTATCCCAAAGCCTTACATTCATTGCAACCTGTAATGCTATAAGCTACATTGATGCTAAACCGGTTTTTATTGATGTTGATAAAGATACATTGGGCCTTTCGCCAGATGCACTAAGCAAATATTTGAATCAAAATGCAAAAATAGAAGCTGATGGATTTGCATATAATATTAAAACTGACCGACGGATAAAGGCATGCGTGCCGATGCATACATTTGGATTCCCATGCCGAATTGAGGAAATTGCCCAAATATGCAACAACTGGAATATCACACTCGTTGAAGACGCTGCTGAATCATTAGGCAGTTACTATGAAGGAAAACATACGGGTTTATTTGGCAATATTGGTGTATTCAGTTTTAATGGAAATAAAACCATAACAAGCGGTGGTGGTGGCGCATTAATTACCAATAACGAAAGTTTGGCTAAAAAAGCCAAACATTTAACTACGCAAGCTAAAGTACCACACCCCTGGGCCTTTACACATGATAATATAGGCTATAATTACAGAATGCCTAACCTAAACGCGGCCTTAGCCTGTGCACAATTAGAGCAGTTAGCAAAATTTGTTGATAATAAACGCGAGTTAGCTACCCTTTATCACGATAAGTTTAAGTCACTAGGTATTAATTTTTGTGTGGAACTACCGGGCACAAGGGCAAATTATTGGCTGAATGCAATATTGCTAAATGATAAAACCGAAAGGGAAGACTTTTTAACTTACATGAATAGCAATGGCGTAATGAGCCGACCGGTGTGGGAACTAATGCACAGGTTACCCATGTTCGAAAATTGTGAAAGAGCTGATTTATCAAATAGTGAGTGGATTGCAGACCGATTAGTTAATATTCCGAGCAGTGTAAGATTATGAAAAAAGAAGCAATAATAATTGGCTACTCCGGACATGCATTTGTTTTAGCAGACATTTTATTAGCTAATGGATATCACATTTTAGGGTATTGCGACAAGGAAGAAAAATCAAAAAATCCTTACAATCTTAATTATTTAGGGAGCGAAAATGATATTTCCGTTCTCAACATGCTAAAAAAAAATAATGTATTTATTGGAATCGGTGATAATGATACCAGAGCTTCAATTTTTGAATATTTAAATAAAGAGCTGGTGGCCTGCCCTTCAATTATTTATAATACTTCTTTTATATCTTTACATGTACAAATCGGCTCAGGAACTGTAATTATGCCGGGGGTTGTAATTAACTCAAACAGTAAAATAGGGAATGCCGTAATTTGCAACTCTTCATGCGTAATTGAACATGAATGTTTTATAGGTGATTATAGCCACATTGCTCCCGGAGCGGTTTTGGCCGGAAATGTTACAGTTGGTAAAAAAACGTTTATTGGTGCTAATGCTGTTGTAAAACAAGGAATAAAAATTGGTGATAACGTAATTATTGGTGCCGGAGCGGTAATTGTAAAAGATGTTTCAAATGGTTTAACAGTATATGGAAACCCAGCTAAACAAAAGTGAGATGAATAAAACGCTGATCATTGCGGAAGCTGGTGTAAACCATAATGGCGATATTGAAACTGCCAAAAAATTAATTGATGCTGCTGCAGACGCGGGTGTTGATTATGTAAAATTCCAAACTTTCAAAGCATCAAAACTAGTTAGCAAACAAGCTAAAAAAGCCAGTTACCAAAATATTAACACTGGTAATACTACTGAAAGCCAGCTAGAAATGCTGCAAAAGTTAGAACTATCAGAAGCGGACCATTATCTATTACTCGATTACTGTAGGCAAAAACAAGTGAATTTTTTTTCGACCGCATTTGATTTGGATAGCCTGGACTTTTTGAATAGCTTAGGTTTAACATTATTCAAAATACCATCGGGCGAGCTAACAAATTTACCTTACTTAGAAAAAGTTGCACATATCGCTCAAGAGATAATCATCTCCACAGGCATGAGTACCATGAACGAAATTGCAGAAACGATAACAGCCTTAAAACAAATATCAAAGGCCAAAATTACTGTATTACATTGTAATACAGAATATCCAACACCATACGCTGATGTGAATTTATTGGCTATGGATACCATAAGGCAGAAATTCGATGTTGAAGTTGGATACTCCGACCATACACTAGGTATTGAGGTGCCAATAGCGGCGGTAGCTTTGGGTGCCACGGTTATAGAAAAACATTTCACCTTAGATAAAACATTGCCCGGCCCTGATCATGCAGCGTCGTTAGAGCCGGCAGAATTAAAGGCGATGGTCACCAGCATTCGCAATTTGGAAAAAGCCATAGGAAACAGTATTAAAGAACCCAGCCCATCCGAAATAAAGAACATTGCAATTGCCAGAAAAAGCATACATTTAAAAACTAATAAAAGAAAAGGCGACAAATTACAAGAAGAAGATTTAGAAATGCTAAGGCCTGGTGATGGCATTTCGCCAATGAAATTCCGCTCTCTAATAGGTAAAATACTATTACATGATTTACCTTTGGGCCATAAACTGTTACTTACCGATTTTGTATGATAAGAATAGGTATACTAACAAGCTCCCGTGCTGATTTTGGAATATATCTTCCGCTGCTAAAAAAGCTGAAAAAGGATCAGGAGTTCCAGATAGAAATAATTGCCTTTGGAGCCCATCTGTCACATTTCCATGGCTGTACGGTTGAGCAAATAGAAACTGCTGGCTTTAATGTTAAATACAAGGTAGAAAGCATACTGCTGACAGATTCAGCCGCATCTGTTGCCACATCAATGGGATTAACCACTATCAAGTTTGCTGATTTTTGGAGAGAGAACGCTCAAAAATTCGATCTGGTTTTTTGCTTGGGAGACCGGTACGAAATGTTTTCGGCGGTAATGGCCGGAGTACCGTTTCAAATACCATTTGCACATTTACATGGTGGCGAAACAACACTTGGCGCCATTGATAACATTTTCAGACATGGTATTACCTTAGCTGCCAAATATCATTTTGTATCAACCCAGCAATATGCAAACAAAATTGCACAACTTGTTGATGATAAGCAACATATTTATTACGTAGGCGCATTAGGTTTAGATAATATACTTGATTTAAAACTAATAAGTGTAGAAGAGTTTAAGCAAAAGTGGGTTATTGATCTTTCAAAAAAAACTATATTGGTTACTTTTCATCCCGAAACGGTTAATTACACAAAAAATCAACATTATGCCCGCCAATTGGTTAATGCTATTGACGATTTGAAAAATTACCAAGTATTGGTTACAATGCCCAATGCCGATACTGCCGGAAATATCATCCGGAAAGAATTAACTGATAATTTCACAACATCTGATCGTGTTTTTTTAATAGAGAACCTGGGGTCAATTAGTTACTTTACAGCAATGAAACATTGCGCTTTTTTGCTTGGTAATACCTCCAGCGGAATTATCGAGGCAGCCTCATTTGGCAAATATGTAATAAACCTGGGCGACAGACAAAAAGGTCGGGCTATCAGTAAAAATGTTATTAATATTTCAATTGAACACGATGCTATACTTAGAGCTGTTTCAGATATTGAAAAATCCAAAATATTGAATAATGAAAACATCTATTCCAACGGTGGCGCTACAGACAAAATAATTCAAATATTAAAATCGTTAACGTCACATGAGCATTCCAAACTATAGAGGTCACCTAATACAGTCTAAAAGCAAAATTAAGATTGCATTGCAAATGCTGAATGAGCTTGGTTATGACGCAATTTTATTTGTAATAAATTTAAAAGGGCAACTTATGGGCTCACTTACTGATGGAGATGTAAGAAGAGGGTTGTTAAATGAGTTGGCGTTGGATGACGATGTAGATAAATTTATCCAACCTAATCCCAAATATATTCAGCGTAAAAACTATAATTTACCTCAGATTATAAATTATAGAGACAGCGGATATAAAATACTACCCGTTATAGATCAAAACAACGTTGTTGTAAATGTTATTAATTTTCGCTTTTTAAAATCGTATCTGCCAATTGATGCCGTAATTATGGCTGGAGGAAGGGGCATTCGCTTAAAACCGCTCACAGATGCCACCCCTAAGCCAATGCTTAAAGTTGGCGATAAACCTATTATTGAACATAATCTGGATAGGTTATCTTTATATGGAATTGATGATTTTTGGATTTCTGTTAAATATTTAGGAGAGCAAATAGAGCAATATTTTGGTAATGGCAATAACCGAAATATGAATATTCAATATGTTTGGGAAGACGAGCCACTTGGAACTATTGGTGCTATTTCTAAAATACACAATTTTGAACATGATTATATATTGGTAACAAATTCCGATTTATTAACCAACCTTGATTATGAGCACTTTTTTGTAGATTTCATAAGCAAAAATGCCGATTTTTCGATAGTAACAATTCCATACGAAGTTACTATTCCTTATGCGGTTTTAGAAACTAATAAAAGCAATGTAGTTAGTTTTAAAGAAAAGCCAACTTACACCTATTATTCCAACGGAGGCATATATTTAATGAAAAAAAACGTTTTAAAGTTTCTTCCCCAAAATGAACATTATCACGCAACAGATTTAATGGAAAGACTTATAGCAGAAGGTTTAAATGTAATTTCCTATCCTTTAATTGGTTATTGGTTAGACATTGGGAAACATGAAGATTTTCAAAAAGCGCAAAACGATATAAAACAAATTAAATTTTAAAATGAATATTTTAATCACGATCTGTGCAAGAGGGGGTTCAAAAGGTATTCCCGGTAAAAATATTATAAGCCTTGCTGGTAAGGCCCTAATAAATTATACTATCCACATAGCGCAAAAATTCTCTGAAAAACACAATGCAAAAATAGCGTTCTCAACTGACAGCGAAGCAATACGTAAATTAGCAGAGGCAGAAGGCATGTTTACAACATACATTCGTCCACCTCATTTAGCAACAGATACAGCTGGCAAAATAGATACCATTGTTGACCTGATACTTTATGAAGAAACAACGAACGGATCAAAATTTGATTATATACTCGATTTGGATGTAACATCACCATTAAGAACCCTCGATGATCTCGAAGAGTCATTTCAACATATCCTGAATAATGAAAACGCATTAACTTTATTTTCAGTTAATCCAGCTTCGCGCAATCCCTATTTTAATATGGTTGAATTAAATAACGATGGCTTCTTTTCTCTGGTTAAAAAAAACAATGATGGAACAGTTATAACAAGGCAGTCGGCACCTGAAGTATTCGATTTAAACGCCTCCTTTTATTGGTATAAAAGAAATTTTTTTGATTTAAATCTTAAATCTCCTATTACGGATAAATCTTTAATTTATCTAATGCCACATATTTGCTTTGATTTAGACCATCGCATTGATTTTGAATTTCTAGAATTCTTAATATTAAATAATAAGGTTGATTTTTTTATATGAATATATTAATTGTAGGGCTAGGTTCAATAGCACAAAAACATATAATTGCATTAAGCACCATTCAAATTCCTGTTAATATTTATGCACTGCGATCGAAGGAAGGTGCAACTCAGCAAAAAGGTATAACAAATATTTATGCGCTAAATAATACATCTATTAAGTTTGATTTTGCGATTATATCTAACCCTACTTATTTACATTATTCAACAATAGATATTTTGACGGATATGTCAATTCCTCAATTTATTGAAAAACCAGTTTTAAATTCGTTAAATAATGCGGAGAGCCTAATTAACAAAATAAATAATAAGAAACTAGAAACATATGTCGCATGTAATTTGAGGTTCCACCCTTGTATTAACTTTCTTAAAGAAAATCTGGCTGGTATTTTAACCACAATAAATGAGGTAAATATTTACTGTGGTTCATATTTACCAGATTGGCGCCCTGAGGTCGACTACAAAAAAGCATATAGCGCACATGCAGAAATGGGCGGGGGCGTTCATCTTGATCTGTTTCACGAATTAGATTATGCAGTGTGGCTATTAGGTTTACCTCAAAAGCATTCTGCCGTATTAAAAAATAATTCATCATTAAACCTTGAATCTGTCGATTATGCTAATTATATACTTGAATACCCTAACTTTGCAGTCAGCGTAATATTAAATTATTACAGAAGAACGCCTAAAAGAACAATTGAGATTTTATTTGAGCATAGTACTTGGGTTGTAAATTTGATTACCGGAGAAATTATTGATGATAATAATAAACTTATATTTGCTGTAGGCAATTTTAAAATGGCCGATACCTATAAATTGCAGCTGCATTATTTTATAAATTGCTTAATAAACAGAGATCCACTTATGAATACTATTTCAGAATCAATAGACATACTTAAACTTTGCTTGGTGAATGATAAATAGATTAGAAGGAAAAATTATTTTAGTTACCGGCGGCAATGGATTATTGGGTAAAAGTATTATTACCAGACTAAAGGAAGAAGGGGCTTTTTGTATCAACTTTGAAATAAATCATGAAACAAATAGTAATTTGAGTAATTTATATTGTGACATTACCGATCAGGCCTCAGTAACAAGTGCGGTTTCTAAAGTTATTGATTTATATGGCAGAATTGATGGATTAGTTAATAATGCCTATCCAAGAACTAAAGATTGGGGTGCTAAATTTGAAAATATTGAATATGAATCGTGGAAAACAAATGTTGATTGGCAGCTCAATAGTTATTTTTGTATCTCTCAAATTGTCATTAAACAAATGATGAAGCAAAAATCCGGCGTAATAATAAATATGGCATCTATCTATGGGGTTGTTGGGCCAGATTTTGGAGTATATGAAGGCACAGAGATGACTATGCCTGCCGCATACTCTGCAATTAAAGGTGGATTAATTAATTTAACCAAATACATGGCTTCATATTTTGGCGAATATCAAATAAGAGTAAATTCGGTTTCACCAGGTGGTATTTTTGATAATCAACCAGAATCATTTGTAACTAGGTATGCTAAAAAAAACCCTATGAAAAGAATGGGCACACCGTCTGATATTGCGCCTTCTGTGGCGTTTTTAATATCAGACGATGCTAAATATATAACGGGACAGAATTTAATAATAGATGGTGGATGGACAGCAATATAAGAAGAAATATTTTATTAATTGGTGCTGGTCAATTGGGTAGCCGGCATCTACAAGGCTTACTTCGTTTAAACGGACAACATGCAATTTATGTCGTTGAGCCTGCTACCGAATCAATTATACTAGCAAAAAAAAGAGCTGAAGAAATAAAGCATAGCCACAAGTTAAATTTCGTCACTGATTGGGCGACAGTCCCAAAAACATTAGATTTATCCATTATAGCAACAAGTGCTAATATCCGAAAAGACATTGTTTCAAAATTATTAATTAATTATGAGGTTCGTTATCTCATCCTGGAGAAAATTTTATTTCAGGAAGTAGAAGCTTATAACGAAATCTCTCAATTAATCTCTACTAAAGGTGTACGAACATGGGTCAACCATCCGAGAAGAATGATGAAACTGTACCGGGTTTTAAAAAAAGAGCTTAAGAAAAATAATTCTACGATTATGTTTAATGTTGTTGGCGGAAATTGGGGATTAGCCTGTAATGCTTTGCATTTTTTGGACTTGTTCTCTTATCTCACTAATTCAGAAATTGAAACTATTGAGATGAATTGGGTAGATGATGTTATACATAAAAGTAAGCGTGCCAATTATGTTGAATTTACCGGAACACTTAAAGGAACCTTGAAAAATAATAGTCATTTTTCAATTACTTCATTTCAAGGAAATCCAGAGCCGGTTACGATCTATATCTCTACTCCAGTAGATCGTTGGACGGTGCAAGAAGCAAGTGATGCTGTAACGATCTGTATAAGTAAACAACATAATTATAAAATGAAGATTGAAAATTATACTATGGATTTTCAAAGTACTCTAACTGCAAATTTGGTAAATGATATCTTTCAATCGGGAAACTGTGAACTTCCATCATATGAAGAGGCCTGCAAAGCTCACCTACCATTTATTGAAGCAGTTCTTGAAAAATACAACAAAATAACCGGTCAACAAACCAACGCTTGTCCTATAACATGAACCAGATACTTTTAATCGGTACAGGCCCAATGGCGATAGATTATGTTAATATTCTTCAGGATATGAATAAATCTTTTATAGTAATTGGCAGGGGTTTTGCATCAGCCAAAACTTTTGAAAGTAAAACAGGAATAAAACCATTTGTAGGTGGGTTGGAAAAATATTTAGAAAATAATGAAGTAACAACTGATACTGTTGGAATCATTGCAACAGGTGTTGAAATGTTAATTCCGATATTACTTGTATTAAAAGAAACGAGCATATCTCGTGTATTGGTTGAAAAACCTGCAGCTCTAAGCATAAATCAATTAGTAAACAATGAAAATATACTAACTGACTTTGCAAAAAATATTTTTGTTGCATTCAATCGCCGGTTTTATGCATCTGTTTTTAAAGTTCAAAAATTAATTGCCGAAGATGGCGGACTTAAATCTATGCATTTTGAATTTACAGAATGGGCTCACAAAATTGAACCTTTAGAAAAAGCAGAAGGGGTAAAACAAAATTGGTTTTTTGCCAATAGTACCCATGTTATTGATTTGGCATTTTTCATTGGCGGTTTACCCCAAAACTGGAGTGCTTATTCTAAAGAAGGCAGCTTAACCTGGCATAAAAAAACAAACTTTGCTGGGGCTGGAATTACAGTTGATGGTACTTTATTCTCTTACATATCTAATTGGGAAAGTGCCGGGCGATGGTCAATTGAGCTGTTAACAAACAAAAGAAGGATATATTTAAAGCCTCTGGAAGAAATTGCTATTCAAAATAAAGGTACTATTTCAATTGATTCGTATGAATTTGATAAAGTGATAGATGAGAAATTTAAACCAGGCCTATTTAATCAAGTCGAAGCATTTTTAGCCAATGATAAAGCCAGATTATTGATATTAACTGATCATATTACAAACACAAAACTAGTTTATAATAAAATACTTAATGGATTCGAAATTTAAAATTCTATTTATAACGGATTCTTTAGGCTTCCCCAGAGATGCGCCTGAAATGGTAATGTATGAAAACACCTACATTTCATTGTTAAAAGATCAATTTAAGGATTGTGATATAATCCACCAAGGAAGGGGCGGATCAACAGTGGTTGATTTATATAATCACACATCCTATTTTCATTTTACGTTACAGCCCGATATGGTGTTTATTCAATCCGGAATAGTTGACTGTGCTCCACGTGCGTTAACCTTGATCGAACAATATATTATCTCAAGAATACCCCTCGTTAATAAACTGTTGGAAAAAATCATCAAAAAAAACAGCGCATTCTTAAGAAGAACCAGAAAAATAACATACACTTCTCCAAACACTTTTCAAACTTATATAAACAAGTTCAATACGCTATTCCCCAATACTTACTGGATTGGTATTTTACCTGCAGTGGATAACTATGAAAAAAAAATATCTGGAATTAAAATAAGAATTGAATCTTACAATTCAATTCTTATACAATCAAATTCTAATAGTAACTATATATGTGTAAATGATTTTATCGAAACTGATATGATGTCTGACTTTCACCATTTAAATCAAAATGGACATAGAAAGCTATTTGAAAAACTCAGTGATATAATTAATAAAAAATTATTGAAATAGGTGTTTATTAAATATTAGATAAATTAACAAATCAGATACATGAAGCAACAATTTAAGACCCTTTTAGTATTGAATTTTCCGATCATTCCCCCCCCAAAGGGTATCTGCGTTAAATATTTAGCTGACCATAAGTGGTCTAGCGGATATAGTTTGAAGAATTGTGGCCATATGCATTACTGTGAAGAAAATAATTTGGAAGGACGTCGATGTAACGATTGCTGTTATGTAGAATCAGCCTATGCGGAATCGCTTTTTCACTGCTATAAGTTCTCTATTTTAAAAGCGTGCAACAGTGATATCTATGTTTCAATCACTAAAAATGGCATCAGGAATACTGAACTCAGCAGAAAATTAGCGTTGAGGCTAAAAATCTTCTGTTTATTTAAAAGGAAGGTAATGAAGAAAAGGGAAAGTAGTACTAACTTCCCAATTGGTGGTAAATTAGAGACTGACGAGACGTATGTACAGGAACAGAATGATACAGCTATAGGCCGCATCAGGGGTCGTAAGCAAATTGTGAGGGTGCCTATAGAGAAAAAAGGCAAAGGTATATATCGGACCTACGCGTGTGTGATCACCACTCTTAGTAAAAGGAACTTAAAAGGGTTTATGAAATATCCTATCAAGTCAGAAGAGAGTGTATTTGCATATAAATGGACAGCATGTCATAAGGGGTTGGAAGAGGTTTTTCCCAATATTGTTAGTGAGAAGTCTGAAAATTCAGTAAGAAAATTCCCGACCTCCACCGCTGCATCATAAATAAGAGCGTTGTTGAAAATCTAATTGCAAGAGTGGTAAGAAAGCCCATGTATGCTTATAAAATAAATATTAGTTAATCAGCACTTTAAAAAAGTTAAATAAACCAAATTTACCCTCATAAAATGCAAATTTAATAATTTTCATTTTATCCAGTACAAACATTACTTTACAAATGGCTAGCAACACCTCTTTTATATTTCACCTTAAAAATCATTTGGGAATAGCTGTACTTAGTAAACTAGTGCCTATACTATCTATATTTTTGTATACCCGGTTTATGACCACATCTGATTATGGTATATTAAATTTATATAGTTCGTATTTAGGTCTTTTAGCTATAGTTTTAACATTTAACTTACATACCGCTATCGGGAGATACATTTATTCACCAGAAATTGTTTATTCCAAATTACTCTCAACAACATTTATTGCTGTTACCGTTATCTCGCTTTTAGTTTTTTTTATTATTTCGCTCAATATAACATATTTCCAAACTTACTTATCGCTCCCCAAAACTGTAATTATGTTGATGCTTGTTGTTGCCTATGGATCAATTATAGAATCAATATTTACTCAAATAGCTATTTTCAATGAAATGAGTTCTCTGCTACTAAAAACCATTACAATCAAAGCCATGGGAGCTTTTTTAATAAGTTTATTTTTCTTAGTAGTCTTAAAGAAAGATAAATTTCTGGCTATTTTTTTTGCTGATATATTTGTAAACATTGTATTGTGCATATATATAACAAAAAAAATTTGGGCCGATTTATACTTGATATTTGATAAAGAGTGCTTTAAACAAATGGGGTTATATTCTATTCCGTTGATACCCTATATGTTAAGTTTGGCGTTACTATCACAATCCGATAGAATCATAATCAATCATTTCTTTGGAAAGTCTACAACAGGATTATATAGCTTAGCTTATAATGTTGGAATTTTACTTGTTATGGTTATATCAGCCATCTTAAATACGCTTAACTTATCTTTCTATAAAAATCTTAACAATAAAAATTATACTAAAGTAGCTACGGATTCTGATGCTATATATTACATAGCTGTAATATCAACGCTCGGAACCGTTTTATTCGGGGCTGATGTTATATCCCTGATTATAACTCCGAAATATAAGGATTCGTTTAATTTAATTCCAATTGTGGCTATTGGAGGACTATGTTCAGCACTTTTTCAAATATGGGTTAGGATTATTGCCTATGTAAAAAAAACCTATCTGATTTCTATAATCTCAACTAGCGTAACTATTGTAAATATTACATTGAATATTCTACTAATTCCTGTTTATGGCTATAAAGTAGCTGCCGTAACAACGTTATTAGCTTACTTATTAATGGCTCTAGCTTGCATGATTGTTGCAAACAAAATAGTAAACTTATTTCGGGTAAATATATTAAGATCCTATATGTATATTGTAATATTAGGAGCAATATTTATATTTTTTGAGGTTATAAAAATGAAACTTATACTTGTATATATTATAAAATTTGCCATGTTAACATCATTATTTTTTCATTTAAAGCCCAAAATTTTACCTTTGTTCCAAAACGATTAACAGCCTAAACACAAATTCTAATGAGGTTAATATTTTATATATTTAGTTTGGTTGTTTTAAACCTTTTAATTGCTTTAGCTCCTTGGGGTAGTATTTACCTTTCGCTAATAATACTAATAACATATACTATCTATACTCCCAAATACATTTTTCATCCCAATAATATGATATTTGCGTTTTATGGTTTGTATGTTGTATTATCAAGTTCACTAAATTTTTTTTTAGATGCCATTAACTGGGAATACGTTTTACCATGGGGACAAGTAATTTTTTGGAACACTTTTTCCAAATACACCTTTTTTGAAGCTGAATTTACCTTCCTGGTTTTATTTTTCACATTTTTTTGGTTTTCAAAAGATAATAAAGCTAGAAACTTAAAGAATTTTAAAGTGATACTTAATGAAAATTATTTAAAAGTTTTATATGCTTTAACTTTCTTTCTGATATTAGTTTTCATTCAAATTACTGCTGGTTTGCAAAGTTGGTTGAGCGACTATAGTATGACTTATTTAAGTAAAAGAGAAGGGCATGGGTTACTAAATGTAATTATAATAGTGCTAGGCAACATTGTTACATTTATGTTAGGCATTAAATTTTATTATTCTAAACAAAAAAAAGTATTACTTTTTACACTTTTATTAATTATGGCGTTATCATTTGTAAATGGTATAAAAAGTAGATTTATATTTCTGCTTATCGTTTTTCTTTCACCATACTTAATGATGGTGAAGTTTAAATTTAAGTGGTTTTTAATTTTGGCAATAGCCTTTATTGTTTTGCTTTATACAGGAACTTTAATACGAACCGAGGGGTTTTATTCCAGCGGACCCTTTTTTATAGAAATGCTAGTAGGTTATTTTAACTCTTTTCAATTACATGATTATGTTGTAAAAACAAGAGACCCTGCTCTGCTTCAAACAGTTTTCCAAATCTTCATTAAACCGATGCAAATGCTTGACCTTGCGGGGCCAGATGCAAATTTTGACATAAGCGTAATGTTAACCAAAGAATTTTTTCCGGATCAGTGGTATAAAGAACATGCTACCCAACAATGGCCTTTGGATACAGAATTATACTTAAATTATTATGGTCCGTGGCTTTCATGGATAATGCTAACTATTTACACCTTTTTTGTTTCAAAACTTTACAGATCGGCAATAGTTAAGAGAAACTTCCACATAATGCCAATATATATAATGGAGTTCCAAAGAATATTTAGCACAATGCGTGGAACATTAATACCATGGGAAGTATTTATCTATATTGCTCAATATTTAATAATTTATGTAATATGTAAATTATGTATCAAATTCGAATACGATAAACCGACAGAAAGCAGTCTACAGTAGGACTAAACATTGCATGATTAAATGAAATTCTATATTAATAATGGCCAAATCATCACAAATAGCAAAACTTCTTATTACCGCCTTACAAAACGAAATAATATTAGATATAGATATTAGAAATAGGATATATCACGACAATAAATTCTCGAACTTGCCGAACTACAAATTAATGAAGCAAGTATCCTTAAAATCAAAGCTGAAATTTTTATATTGGCCTTTTATCTGGGCATCATTTTTTATAATTCCGTTTAGAACAGTATTATTGGCAATATGTTCTTTCCTCATACGTGTCGTTTATAAAAAAAAGATAACTCAAAATGGATTACATGTAATAGCTACCACTGTTAATAACAAAAAAATAATTTGCGAAGCGTTAAATTTGAGCAACATAACTTATTGCGATATAGATTATAACATTTTCAATTATAAAACACTTAGCAAGTCACTCAGTATTAAGGAACTTTATACAAGCTTTAAAGCTTGCTTGTGTTTATATTGGTTAATTATTTGGCACAATAAAAAACAAATGTTTGATTTGGTTTTGCATTCTTATGATGCGACTATACTTATTATGTTAATAAACTATATTCAAAATAACCCCGATCAAAGTTTTATTACCGACGATCACTATCAACGCTGGGCATATATACTTTCAAACACCTCTACAAAAGTTTATATTGTACAACATGGATTTATAGATGGCAACCTTAATTTTAAAAATAAGTTCGGGAACGTTACATTGCTATTCGTAAAACATAAAAGCTTTATTCCAATTTTTGAAAAATATTTCAAAATAGAAAAATCTGAAACATATTTATCAACGACGAATTTAATAGAAACCCCGTTTAGCAAGAATGCTGTTTTATTAGCATCTTCTTATCCAACGATAGATATGGAAATAGCATTTTTAAAAGAGTTAAGAAAAACTTGTACATGCCCTGTTATCATTAAACTACATCCAAACCATGCATACGACGATAGGAAGGATGTTTTATTATCGTATGCAACCTACATTAGCAAAAGCACCGAAAATTTGTATTGTAAGGTATTCATAAGTTATAATTCATTTTTAGAATATGATTACAAATCGCAGAATATAATAACTTATTCTCTTAAAGAAAATGGCTTGGAACAAGTTTTGATAGATGTTAGAACGGACATAATGTGCGATTAACTAAGATATAAGCAGGATATATATTGAATTATAGTATCTTTATCGTTTCTTAAAGAAACTGTAAATAATTATTATTTCTTAACTATGGACTACAAAGAATACCAAATATGTACAAAAACAATAATGGATACCTCAGACCCCAATATCATATTTAATGATAAAGGAGAGAGCGACTATTACTTAAATTTTCGAAATAATATTCTGCCCAACTGGCATACTGGCGATGCAGGCAGACAGGAGTTAATGCGTATTGCCGACAAGATAAAAAAAGGAAGCAAAAATAGAGATTTTGATTGTATTATTGGATTAAGCGGCGGTTTAGATAGTTCATATTGCGCATTTGTGGCTAAAGAAATAATGGGTTTAAGGCCCCTTATATTTCACGTTGATGCCGGTTGGAATACCCAACAGGCTGTAGAAAATATAGAATGTTTGGTAGATGGTTTAGAACTGGATCTATATACCGAGGTAATAAACTGGGAAGAAATTAAAGATTTACAATTAGCGTTTTTTAAATCTCAAATCCCAGATCAAGATTTGGTGCAAGATTATGCTTTCTTTTCAGCTTTATACCAATTTGCACATAAAAATAAAATTAAATATGTTTTAACAGGTGGTAATTTCAGTACCGAATGTTGCCGGGAGCCTGAAGAATGGGGTGGATATCCAGGTATTGATAAAACTTTGGTTATGGATATTCATAAAAAATTTGGGAGCCGTCCACTAAAAACCTTCCCGATAGTAGATATTTTGGTATATAAAATATATTATAAATATGTACTGGGCATGGAGATATTTAAACCGTTAAATCTAGTACCTTATATAAAAGAAGAAGCAGAGATGTTATTGAAAGAAAAATTTGGCTGGCAAAAATTCTTGCATAAACATCATGAATCGCGGTTTACAAGGTTTTATGAAGATTATTGGCTTCCAAAAAAGTTTGGATTTGAAAAACGAAGAGCCCATTTTTCTAGCCTGATATTAACCGGACAAATGACCAGGGAGGAAGCGTTAAAAAGGATTTCAAAGCCTGAATTAGATGAGCAATTTCTGGAAAAAGAATTTGAATATGTGGCTCATAAATTGGACTTGACCATAGAAGAACTCACCTCAATTTTTAATGGGCCTAATAAAACGTACAAAGATTATAAAAACAAAATAGGTATTATAAAGTTGGGCTCAAAAATGATGAGCTTATTAGGTTTGGAGAAAAGATTGTTTAGATGATAGTATTAATTGATTACGGTTTAGGCAATATTAACGCCTTTGTGAATGTTTTTAAAAGGGTAAATATACCTGTAAAAACAGCTAAAAATGCAGATGAATTAAATGGAGCTATCAAACTTATTCTGCCTGGTGTTGGAGCATTTGATCATGCAATGTTTGAACTTGATCGATCAGGAATGAGAAACGAACTTGATCATTTGGTTTTACAAAAAAAAGTACCTGTAATTGGAATTTGTGTAGGCATGCAAATGTTAGGCAATTCAAGCGATGAGGGCAATTTACCAGGTCTTGGATGGATAGACGCCGAAATTAAAAAATTTGATGAAAACACTATAAATCAAAAAACAAAACTTCCTCATATGGGATGGAACGATGTAAAGCCTATAAAGGACACTAAATTATTTGAAGACTTAGAGAAAGATGCTTTGTTTTATTTTTTACATTCGTATTATTTCAAATGTAATAATGAGAACGATATTATTGCCACTTCTTTTTATGGTACTGAATTTACGTGTGCTACCAAACATGATAATGTTTACGGGGTTCAATTTCATCCCGAAAAAAGCCATAATTATGGTGAAAAATTACTGCATAATTTTGCAAAACTGTAACTGATGTTAAGACCCAGAATTATTCCCAGTCTTCTAATTCATGATAAAGGACTGGTAAAAACTGTACATTTTAAAAACCCCAAATACGTAGGCGACCCTATTAACGCCGTTAAAATATTTAATGAAAAAGAAGTAGATGAGTTGGCTGTTTTTGATATCGATGCCTCCGTACACAACCGGGAGCCGGATTACAATTTAATAGAACGTTTAGCCAATCAAAGCCGTATGCCATTATGTTATGGTGGAGGGGTTAAAACCGTGCAACAGGCACATCGCATTTTTGGATTAGGTATTGAAAAGATCGCGTTGAGCTCGGCTATTATTAATCGTCCTGAAATAGTTACTGAAATAGCTAACCGTGTTGGTACACAAAGTGTAGTTGCCGTGCTTGACGTTAAAAAAAAAATATTAGGAGGCTACGAAATTTATACTCATAATGGAAAAAAAGCTTCCGGTTTAAACCCTTTTCAGTTTGCAATTAAATTACAGGAGCTAGGTATCGGCGAAATTGTAATAAACTCCATCGATCAGGATGGTACCATGAAGGGCTTTGATATGACTTTGATAAACAGTATAAGAGACGTAGTATCTATTCCTTTAACCGTTTTAGGTGGTGCAGGCTCTTTGGATGATATTGGTAAAGTTATAAAAAAACACGGTGTTATAGGTGTTGCAGCAGGTAGTCTCTTTGTTTTTAAAGGCGTGTATAAGGCTGTCCTAATCAATTATCCCAATAGAAAAGAGAAGGACGAATTAATCTTTAAGAATTCATAAAAACCATCTATCCTTAATTTATAAAAAACAACTTATGCTTAATGATAAAATACTCTTAATAACCGGCGGGACGGGATCTTTTGGAAACGCTGTTCTGAATAGATTTTTACATACTGATCATTTTAAAGAAATACGCATATTCAGTCGTGATGAAAAAAAACAAGATGACATGCGCAATCAGCTTAAAAATGAAAAGCTAAAATTTTATATTGGCGATGTTCGTGACTATAATAGTATAGAAAGAGCTATGCACGGTGTTGACTATGTGTTTCATGCAGCAGCTTTAAAACAAGTACCTTCCTGCGAGTTTTTTCCTTTGGAAGCTACCAAAACCAATGTTTTTGGCACCCAAAATACTATTGATGCCGCCATTGCTAATAAAGTTACAAAAATAATTTGTTTAAGCACTGATAAAGCTGCCTACCCTATTAACGCAATGGGCATATCAAAGGCACTTATGGAAAAAGTTGCTATTGCGGCTTCAAGAAACATTATTAACGATACAACCACAGTTTGTTTAACGCGTTATGGCAATGTAATGGCTTCAAGAGGCTCCGTAATACCTCTATTTTTAAAGCAAATCAAAGAAGGTAAAACACTTACCATAACGGATCCTCATATGACACGTTTTTTAATGTCGCTTGAAGAAGCTGTAGAACTGGTGCTATTCGCATTTGAACATGGTAACCAGGGAGACTTATTTGTAAATAAAGCCCCAGCCGGTACAATTGGCGATTTGGCATTAGCCTTAAAACAATTATGTAATGCCAATAATGAAATTAAAATTATAGGTACACGACATGGTGAAAAACTATATGAAACCTTATGCACAAGGGAAGAAATGAAAAAAGCTGAAGATATGGGCGCTTTTTATAGAATTCCGGCTGATAACAGAAACTTAAATTATAATCAATATTTTTCTGAAGGAGAAGCTGATATTTCCAAAATTGAGGATTACCATTCGCACAACACTAAACAATTAGGGGTTGAGGGCATGAAAGTACTTTTATCACAACTTCCATTGATTAAAAAAGAAGTTTTTGGCAACCAAGATGCCTTACAATATCCGGCATAACCAATGATTAAACAACCACAATTTATAGCAGGGGGATCTCATAAAGATGAAAGAGGGACGGTTTCTTTTATAAACGATTTTAAAATGGATGAGGTTAAAAGGCTTTACTTCATTGAACATCCTGATATAAATATGGTTAGGGCATGGCAAGGTCATAAAAAAGAGCAAAAATGGTTCTATGTATCAAGTGGTAGTTTCAAAGTTATTGCTATAAAACCAAACGATTGGGAAAATCCTTCAAACTACCTCGATTTAAAACAATTTGTGTTGGCTGCCGGTAGCCCCGGTATTTTGTATATACCAGGCGGCTATGCAAATGGATTTAAAGCACTTGAACCTCATTCAATAATTACTGTATTCTCTGATTTTACAGTTGAACAATCAGCACAAGATAATTATAGATTTGATCCGGATTTATGGTTTAATTGGGAAACATAATTTGCATTATTTTTTTAAATTATAATTATACTAATGATTAAAGTAGGAATAACAGGTCAGAAAGGATTTATTGGCCAGCATTTATATAATACACTAGGTCTTTTTCCTCAAGAATTTGAACGTATAGAATATCATCGCGACTGGTTCGATGATGAAACTAAACTAAATAATTTTGTTTCCAATTGTGATGTAATTGTACATTTAGCTGCAATGAACAGGCATAACGATGCAAATGTAATTTATAAGAACAATGTAAGCCTAGTTCAAAAACTAGTAGGTGCGTTACAAAACGCACAAAGCAAGGCACATATTTTATTTTCCTCTTCATCACAAGAAGAAAAAGGCAATCTTTATGGAAAAAGCAAAAAAGATGGACGAGAACATTTAGCCAACTGGGCCAAAAATGCGGGAGGCAAATTTACCGGGCTAGTTATTCCTAATGTATTCGGACCTTTTGGGCACCCTTATTACAACTCTTTCATTGCTACATTTTGTCATCAACTAACCCAAAATGAACAACCCAAAATTGATGTAGATAGCACCGTAAAATTGATCTATGTTCAAGACTTGGTTGAACAAATAATTCATCACATCAGAAACCATACCGATGCTGATTTGGTTACTATACCGCATACTTCTGCGTACAAAGTTTCCGACATCCTAATATTATTAGATGGCTTCAAAAAACAATACATGGAAGGAGGAGTAATTCCTAATTTGTCCAATACATTTGAACTTAACCTATTTAACACCTTCAGATGCTATATGGATGTTAAACAACACTTTCCTGTTAAGTTTACCCAACACACTGATGCAAGGGGAGCGTTTGTTGAGGTTATTAAACTAAATGACGGAGGCCAAGTTTCATTTTCAACCACAGTTAGCGGAATAACCCGGGGAAACCATTACCATACTCGTAAAATTGAACGTTTTGCAGTAATCAAAGGCGAAGCATTGATTCAATTACGAAAAATAGCCACAGATGATGTTTTAGATTTTTATCTTTCAGGCACGGAGCCGGCCTATGTAGATATGCCTATTTGGTATACACATAACATTAAAAATATCGGTTCGGATGATTTGTACACTATATTCTGGATCAATGAGTTTTTTAATCCAGCTGACCCTGATACCTATTTTGAAACTGTTTAAAACAAGCTTTATTTATGAGCAGAACGATTAAAAAATTAAAAGTGATGACAGTGGTTGGTACCCGGCCAGAAATCATACGCCTATCAAGAGTTTTGATTGCACTAGATCAATCAGAATCCATACAGCATATACTGGTACATACAGGTCAGAATTATGATTATGAACTCAATCAAATATTTTTTGATGATTTGGGCCTGCGCAAACCGGATCACTTTTTAAATGCAGCAGGTAAAACAGCCACCGAAACAATAGGGCAAATATTAATTAATATAGATCCAATATTGGAAAGCGAAAAACCGGACGCCTTTTTGGTATTAGGAGATACCAATAGTTGTTTATGTGCCCTACCGGCAAAAAAAAGACATATTCCTATTTTTCATATGGAAGCTGGTAATCGTTGCTTTGATCAAAGAGTACCAGAAGAAACAAATCGTAAAATAGTCGATCATATCAGTGATATTAATTTAACATACAGCGATATAGCCAGAGAATATTTATTACGTGAGGGGATATCTGCTGATCGTATTATTAAAACAGGCTCGCCAATATTCGAGGTTTTAAATTATTATTTGCCTCAAATTAAAGATTCTGATATATTAAATAAATTAGGATTAAAAGCAAATGAATTCTTTGTAGTTTCTTCCCATCGGGAAGAAAACATTAATAGTGAAAAGAACTTTAATGGCCTGATGAATAGTTTAAATATAATTGCTGAGCAATATAAGTACCCAATCATTGTAAGTACTCACCCTCGTACACGTAAAATGATCGAAACTAAAAAAATTGCTATGTGTCCTGAAATACAATTTTTAAAGCCTATGGGGTTTAATGATTATAACGCTTTGCAGATGCATTCATTTGCTGTATTATCAGATAGTGGTACAATTTCTGAAGAATCATCTACATTAAACTTTAGAGCATTAAACATCAGAGAGGCCCATGAGCGACCTGAGGCGATGGAGGAAGCATCGGTAATGATGGTTGGATTAAACCCCGAACGTATTACGCAGGGATTGATACAATTACAATATCAGCACGTAGGCGAACAAAGAAATTTCAGGCCAGTGGCCGATTATTCCATGCCAAATGTATCAGATAAAGTAGTAAGAATTATAATTAGTTATGTTGATTATATTAAGAGAGTTGTTTGGAGCGAATAACAAATTACTATAATTAATGAAAAAAAAAATCCTCATACACAGTATTGTTTTTAGTCCGGATGGTGTTTCAACCGCGTACTTGTATAATGATATTGCTATCAAGTTTAAGGAAAGCGGTTACGATGTAGTTGTATTAACAACCACCCCTCATTATAACCTCGTTGCAGAAGAATTAGTAAAACAACCATTACATGCTAAGCTTTGGGGAATATATTATGTAAGCGAATTTCATAATATACCCGTTATACATATACCACAAAAAAAATTTAAAAGTGCTTTATTAAGGATGTTAGGATTTATTTATTGGCATTTTTTATCAATAATCATAGGTCTACTCCAAAAAAATATAAATATCATTTTATCTCCATCTCCTCCTTTAACAATAGGTTTTATTAATCTATTAATTGGCAAAATTAAATCAGCAAAAGTAGTTTATAATGTTCAGGAAATTTATCCTGATTTTTTGATCAATCAAGGTAACCTTAAATTTAAACCAGTTATAAACTTTTTAAAATGGCTGGAAAGATTTATTTATAATCGGTCCGATGCTGTTGTAACAATAGATAAAGTATTCTATAACACTATTGTTGAACGATTTATAAACCCGGATAAATTACATGTAATTCCCAATTTTGTAGATACCGGATTATTCAAACCCGTATTCAATCATAATCTTGATGAAGTGTTATTTCCTCTCAAAGACGATGTTCTGAAGATAATGTACGCCGGCAACCTAGGGCATGCTCAAGATTGGGAACCTCTACTCTTTGTAGCAAAAGCGCTCTCATCCCATAATATTGAATTTTGGATTATTGGCGAAGGAGTTATGAAGGATTACCTCATTGATCAAATTATTAAAAACCAGCTTTCAAATGTGCATATTATTCCATATCAGCCAAGAGAACATATGCCAGCTTTAATCTCATATGCTGATCTCCAATTTATTTTTATGTCTCCAGAAATGGAAGGTCAGGGATTTCCCTCAAAAGTTTATACCATTATGGCCTGTGCAAAACCATTACTTATAACATCCGGTATAAACACACCAATAAGTAAATTTTTAAGCAAGGTTGGCTGTGCCTGTATTATAAATCAACCAGAATTTACCGATAAATGCAATGACATAATAGCGTTTTTGATCAAAGTGAGAAACGATGCATCTCAATTAACAAGCATGGGTGAAAAAGGATTACATTTGATTGAAAGGTCATATTCAAAAGAAATAGTTACTTCTCAATATGTGGATTTGGCGAACCATTTAATTCGAAAATAAACTAAAAATAGAATAACTGGTCTAACAGGATTCATTGGGGTAAATTTGAAATATTAACTTAATAAAACTGTGAGGTTTACAGAGATCGTTTCACTTCCGCTTAGAATCAAGCTAATAATTTTGCACCTTGATTCTTTCTTTTAGTGGTCTTACGATATAGCACTGACTTCCTCCCATATACGGGCGTTTTATCAGCAAATTCGTTTACGACTTGTATAGGAGATCTGCCTTTTAGAGAATGCGTCGTATAGGGAAAGGCATTTGTTCCGTCACAGTCCCGAGGAATTTCCCGCAGGTTTTTCCATATATAAAGCAAAACTTAATTTGGCTTTATATATGGAATTACAATAGGCGTATCTATCGCCTATTATATCTATAAAAAGAATTATCAATGTAGACAATATATTCTTTCAGACGAAGCTCCTTAGATTAAATTTCTTTTTATTGAAGATTTTTCGTTCAATGACTATTCGTAAATAGATACATTAGTATTTTCCAGTCTGCTTCTTAAAACGCTAAATAATAACAATCTTGAAAAAATATTATTACATTTTATCGTCGGACAAGGCTAAGAACACCGATAAGCACTGCTGCGGCAGATGCCAAGGCACCACTTATCCCCGCAATTTCTTGTACTGATAGCCTTTTACTCGGAGCCGACTTGGGTACAACCAATTCACTACCTGACTTTATTCGTGGGAAACTATTAAAAAAAAAGTAATTATGGGTACTTGCAACAGTACCATTAGAATATAATACATAAGAACGGCGCTTTAATGCATTAGGTGCAAAACCTCCGGAATTATTTATGTAGCTTCTAAATGATTTTGAATTATCGAAAACAACTGAGCTAGGAAACAACACTTCACCCCTTACCTTCACGGTTTGTTGTTCTTTTGGAACGCGCAATACATCACCTTCTTGCAAAATTAAATCAATTTTAGAATTCGGTTTTTTTAAAATCTTTTTTAAATCTACCCCAATATACTCATTGTTTAATTGTTTTATTTCACTGTTGGTTGAATCTTTTAAGGTTTTTTGCAAATGCTCTAGGCGTTGGTACCGTTCGCTTTGTAATTCACCTACATTTAATTTACTCTTTTCTACATCAACTCCCATATTATCTATTCTTTTTAACGACCCTGCTTCAACATCGGCTGAAATCGTTAAACCACCTGCACGTTTAACCAAACTTGATATTTTTTCGTCTTTGGTACTAAGTGTATATGTACCGGGATAGAGAACCTCGCCTTCAATTCTAACAGTTTTTTGCTTTTCATATCCTGGCAGATTATAAACCGACACTACGTCAAATGGTTCTAACTTGAATGGAATATTGTTCAATTTAAATTTATCATCAACATCTACGGTGAAAACCTCTGCTACAGGAGTGTTTTTCTGATTGGGATCACTATTTTTAATTCGTCGAGCAACTGCAATACGTTTTGGACTGGCACCCTCTGTAAATCCACCGGCTTGAACTATGATATCTTCAACTGTCATGTTTTCCGCATAGGAATAATCTCCCCCCGTCCTTACCTCGCCATTTACAGTCACTTTATATTGGTCTCGTAAATCAAATATTGATGGTATACTAACTACGTCCTCCTTTTTCAAAGTAATATCCGGATTAGTTTTATTAAGAACCGCTTTAACATCAAAAGAGATAAGTTCTGTGGTATTGTCAATTTTTAAACGGCTTATAAAGCCTCTCGATGTAAAAGCATCTGGTAATAAGCCGGATGCTTTAGTTATCAATTGTGTTAATGTTAAGCCTTTAGAAAGTTCAAACTGACCGGGTCTGATAACGGCACCATAAATACTCACCCTATTTTCATAAGTATCTAAAATGCGTTCAACTTCATATTGGTCACTACGCAGCGGTATATAATTATTAAAGTCCGCTGATTTTATATCAGTTACCCGTCGATCCTGATCCGTCACCTGAAGCACTTTAATAGTTGCAGTATAAGCCAGGTCGGAAAACCCGCCTCCAAAGTTAATTACATCTCGTAAACTTTCACCTGGAATAACTTCGTATATAGCCGGTCTTTTAACTTGCCCTGATAACGATACACGTACTTTATAGGTTGGCACTCTTATGATATCCCCATCCTCTAATTTGATATTATCTTTTTGGCTCCCTTTTAACAGGAAATCATAAACATCAAGCTTTCTGATAACTGCATTATCTCTGATAATTTCGATTTGTCTGAATGAACCATTACCACTTGGACCACCTGATGCATATAAAGCGTTAAATACTGTTGATAGTGAAGATAAAGTGTAGGTACCTGGCCTGTTTAGTTCGCCAACCAAAATAACTTTAATACTTCGTATATTGCCTAAACTTACTGCAACATTAGTTCCATGCCCTATGGCATAATGATTTTGTATTAATTTAGATTTTATTAAAGCCGTTGATTGTTCAATGGTTTTACCACTAACATTTACAAGTCCAATACCCGGTATTTGTATATTTCCTTCTGGCGTAACATTTAACCGCCAATCAACTTGCGAGTTACCGTACACATTTATAACTATCTGATCATCTGGCCCAAGTTTGTAATTTTGGGGAGTGGGAATACGTAAATTGGGTTCGAAAGTTAAATTATCGTTATTAAATAATTCGGACCCAAATATTGTCGACGCGGATGATCTCGGCCCGTTGTTAGCTTTTTCGGTATCAGTTTTTTCTGGATTTGTTTTATCATCTCCATTTACCTGACGGCCATTTGTTTTTTTAGTTTTATCGGCAGCATTATCATCTTTTGAAGTTCTGATGATGTTAATTCTGGCTTGTAATTTATTAACCTCGGCTTCGGGCATTCCTTTAGCTAAAGCTGCCTGACGGATTTGTTCATCACTCATCCCGGATGCTTGCGCTTTTTGCATCAAATCTCTTACCTGGCCATCATTAAGATTGTCTGCCTTAACTTCACTCGGAGCTGTTGCTGCAGCAGGGGTTTGAGCTTTAATAATTCCTATATTTCCAAAGGTGATTGATAAAGAGATAGCTATAATTACACAGGAAAGATATTTTATTTTACACGTTGGCTTAAAGACTAGGCTTAACATTTTTTTTATTAATTTAAATGACAAAAGCATTTTTTTTTGCAATGTTACGAATTATCTGAGAAACAATATGAAAAAATATCATAACCGTCCATCCGCTACATTTGTTTCTAAAACTCCTTTGATATCATATATTATTGACTTTTTTTCTTTTTTTAGCTTTTCAAAATTCAAAGATTTAAACTCATCGTGACAAACAGCTAATATAATAGCATCATAACTACCGCCTAGTTCAATAAAGTTTTTTCGTGTTGTTATGCCATATTCAAGCATAACTTCTTTTGGGTTAGCCCATGAGTCATATACCTCATACCCTGCTTCAAATTCGGTTAACACTTTGATGATATCAATAACTCTTGTATTACGCACGTCAGTACAATTTTCCTTAAAAGTAAAGCCCAAAACCAATACACGAGCCCCCTTAACCTGAATATTGTTTTTTATCATCAATTTTATTACCTCTAAAGCTACATATTTACCCATACCGTCATTTAAGCGCCGGCCAGCTAATATAATTTCAGGATGATAACCTAGTTCCTGAGCCTTTTGAGCTAAGTAATAAGGGTCAACTCCGGTACAATGTCCCCCCACCAAACCGGGTTTGAAATTTAAAAAATTCCATTTAGTGCCCGCAGCAGCCAATACATCATGACTATCTATACCCATCAGGTTAAATATTTTCGACAATTCGTTAACAAATGCGATATTAATGTCCCGCTGCGAATTTTCTATCACTTTACATGCTTCGGCAACTTTTATACTGGGGGCCTTATGTGTTCCTGCCTTAATTATTGATGAGTAAAGATCATCAATAAAACAAGCGGCTTCGGGAGTTGAGCCCGAAGTGACTTTTAAAATATTAGTAAGCTGATGTAATTTATCGCCAGGGTTTATACGCTCAGGAGAGTAACCGACAAAAAAATCGTGATTGAACTTTAAACCTGAAATTGTTTCTAAAATTGGAACACATATTTCTTCTGTAACTCCCGGATAAACCGTCGATTCCAATATCATAACGTCTCCGGGCCTTAACAAACGTGCTACGGTCTCCGTTGCTTTGATTAGTATATTTAAATCGGGCCGGTTATGCTTATCAGTTGGGGTTGGTACGGCAATAATATAGATGTTACAATTAATAATATCATTAAAATTAGCTGTACAATGCAGGCCGGTTATATCACCATGAAGTAAAACAGATTGCAATTTCTCATTATCAACCTCTAAAGTATTATCAAAGCCACTATTTATTTCATCTACGCGGTTTTGCTTAATATCAAATCCTATAACGGGGTACTTGGTCGCAAACTCCACAGCAAGAGGCAAACCAACGTAACCTAAGCCAATAATGGCTATTTTTAAATTTGCTGGTGTATTAAACGTTTTATAGATAGACATGTTTAACAAGGTTGTAAATATATCAATTTGTTATTACTTAAAGCTTTCGGCAATTTAAATTGCCAACTTCAATAAAATGTTACTTAACCAAACCTTTTAGTATTCATAAAATCATACCTTTTACACCTTAATATCTTGTTTATGTTTTATTGATTATCCCTAATATGGTTATTAATTTCGTTAAGAGTAGCAGTAGCGGTCCCTATTTTACTCACCACAATAGCCGCCGCGTGGTTTGCAAATTCGCATGCTTTCTCTATAACGTAACCCTTAGCTGTACAATAACCCAAACAAGCTAAAACAGTATCGCCGGCACCTGTTACATCAAATATTTCCTGAGCTTTGGTGGGGATTTTTGTGTAATGATCACCAAATATTGCCATTCCATCTTCTGATAATGTAATCACTACATAATTTAGGCTCAAGTTGTTTTTTAATTGCATACCCACCTCTGATAACGACTGCTCGTTGCTTATTTTTTTATCGGTTGCTAGTTCGGCCTCCTTTTTGTTGGGTTTAAGTAAATAGGCACCTCTATATTTACCATAACTGCGCCCCTTAGGGTCTACAATGGTTTTAACGTTGAATTTATTAGCCAAACCAATTATTTCCTGTAAAAAATCTTCGGTTAAAAGCCCTTTGTTATAATCTGATATTAATATCAAATCGGTATCGTTAATGGAGGCGAGTAAGTTATTAACCAGTTTTAATTGGGTTTCGGCAGTAATATCGTGTGTTGATTCGTTATCGTACCGCACAATTTGCTGCTTTACGGCAAGTACTCTGGTTTTTTTTGTGGTAAGCCGGTCCGCTTCAACAATTAAATTGTCGGTATCAACATTAACTTCCCGAAAAAGGTTTTTAATTACCTGGCCAGTCGCATCATTGCCAATAACACCCAATATTTTAACATTGGCGTCCAGTGCGATAAGGTTTTTTATAACATTACCTGCCCCGCCCAACATATGCGATATTTTATTGACATTTATAACCGGCACGGGAGCTTCAGGAGATATCCTTTCGCAAGTACCCCAAATGTATTCGTCGAGGATCAGATCACCTATTACTAATATATTAACCGGTTTTGTTTCACTATCCATCTTTATCGGCATATGGTTGCAAAAATGATTGGTTTTTTAATAATTTCTAATCAAAGCTTTCATCTAAAGCTTTACAAATAATATGGCCTATCAGGATATGCATTTCCTGGATGCGAGCTGTTACGTTATCCGGAACTACAATATTCAGATCGCAACAAGCATTCATGGCACCTCCGCCCGAGCCCGAAAGGCCCAATGTTTTGCAACCTATGCTTTGCCCATATTTAAGCGCGTTAATTACATTAGGGCTATTGCCACTGGTAGAAATACCGATCAGCAGGTCGCCTGCTACAGCCAATGCTTCTACCTGCCGTTCAAACACGCGCTCATATCCATAATCATTACTTATGGCGGTAAGGGCCGAAGTATCAGTGGTGAGTGCAATGGCAGGCAACCCTCTTCTATGTTTCACATACCTGCCCGTAAACTCGGCGGCAATATGCTGGGCATCACTGGCGCTGCCTCCATTACCAAACAAATAAACTCTGTTGCCTTTATGTAGTGTTTCTATAACCAATTGGCAAGCGGTTGAAATAGCGGCAGGCAATAATTCCGACACCAGTTGTGCAACTTCGGTGTGCCTATTTATTTCAGTTAATACATCTTCCTTTTTCATTAAAAGCTTAAAATTTAACTGGTTTAATTACCATTATAGATCTGATATATTCCCTTCACACTAAACCGGTTCGAATTTCCTACCAGTACTGTAGCTATTTTTTTTTCTATCATGAGTTGTTCAGCCTGGTTTATAAATATTTCTTCATCAATAATAACCGGGTTACGGGTCATCATATCGGCAATGATAAGTTTTGTAGTATCGGCGTTGTTAACAAGGGCGCGCCGCAAATCACCATCGGTAAGCACACCCTTAACATCATCTGCTGTGCCAATAATAACCATCCCCAACCTACCTTCAGACATTTTAATTACCAGCTCGGCAAAGGTGGCATTGATGGCGATAAAGGGCAAATTATCTACCCGCATTAAATCTTTTACTTTAACTAAAAGTTTACGCCCCAAGCTTCCGCCGGGATGAAAGCGTGCAAAATCTGCCGGTTTAAAATCCCTGGCTTCCATTAATGCTACAGCAAGCGCGTCGCCCATAACCAATGTGGCTGTTGTTGACGATGTTGGTGCCAATTTTAGCGGGCAAGCTTCCTGTGTTATAGCTACATTTAAGTTATGGTCGCAATTTTTTGCGATAGTAGATTCGGGGGAACCCGTTATGCCTATAAGTATATTTTTATTGAATTTGAGGTAAGGAATAAGCTTTAAAACTTCGTCTGTTTCGCCCGAATAGGAAATCATGATAATGATATCATCTGCGCCTATCATACCCAAATCGCCATGAAAAGCTTCGCCGGGATGCAAAAAAAAGCTTGAAGTACCGGTGCTTGATAACGTAGCCGCTATTTTTTTACCTATTAAGCCCGATTTACCAATACCCGTTACCACCAATTTACCCTTGCCCTGCAATATGGTTTGTACAATATTGGTAAAGCTATCATCAATTAAAGTGGCAACATGCTGTAACGCTGCTATCTCAACATTAAAAACTCTTTGGGCAATATCTTTCATTTTGGCCAACTAATATTATTTAATTAAAGGTTCAATAACCTTTTCCAAATCGGCCAGTTTAACCATATTAGGGCCATCGCTCAGGGCGTTATCCGGATCGGGGTGGGCTTCCATAAAATAGCCATCGGCTCCAAATGCCTTTGCGGCAAGCGCCATCATGGGCACAAAAGTACGATCGCCGCCGGTTTTACCACCAGCTCCGCCGGGCCTTTGTACAGAATGTGTGCAATCCATACAAACGGGGTGGCCAAACTGCTTCATATCATATATATTGCGAAAATCAACCGCCAGGTTATTATAACCGTACATATTACCCCGTTCGGTAAGTATAACCTTATTGTTACCTGCTTCCAATACTTTTTGTGCCGGGTAAAACATGTCCTGACCGGATAAGAACTGCGCTTTTTTAACGTTTACAATTTTACCCGTTTTTGCGGCCGCTACCAGCAGATCTGTTTGGCGGCATAAAAAGGCAGGGATCTGTAAAATATCAACCACTTGCGCGGCAATAGCGGCCTGATAAGGCTCGTGGATATCTGTTGTTACAGGTAAACCAAATTGCTCCTTTATTTTGTTGAGCATTTCCATTCCCTTTTCAATCCCGGGGCCACGGTAAGCGTGTACAGAGGTGCGGTTGGCTTTATCAAATGATGATTTGAATATAACAGGCACATTAAATTTTTGACCAATTACTGCCACCCTCTCGGCTACCTGATATAATAGGTCCTGATTTTCCATTACACAGGGACCCAGAATAAAAAAGGGTTTACCACTTATCTGTTCAAACAACATACTTCATCGTAATTTTTATAATTAGCAAAGATGAAAATTATTGCCGGAATTACCGTAAAAAACCAATTTATACTTAATTGAGCCCGCTATACGGCACTACTTTATTTATTATTTATACATCGCCCCAGTAATTGGTATGATTATGACATCTAAAATTTAAAAATATTGAAGAAAATGCATACCAGTAAAGTTATTAACATATTAGCAAAGGGTACCTGTGGAAAAATAAGCGTTAATTATTGTTAAAATAGTAGTGTAACAAAGCTGTTGGGATATATATTTGTTACAATTATTAATTATCCATACCAACCAATCGTTCTTTATGATAATAATGAGGTCAGTTAATGAAAAAGAGAAAGCCAAAAGCTTTCTCTTTTTTTGTTAATAATTTTTTTTTGTTAATAACTTTGTTAACAAGCCCTAGATTTGTTGGTTGTATAGTTTTAATAAGCTCCATACTAAATGGCCCGTTCAATTTTACTTGTTTTTATTATTTTATTTTTTTTCTCATTTGCCAACGCCCAAATACAGGTAAACGGTAAAGTGTATGAGTATAAAACGCATATCCCGCTGCAATCCATCAGGGTGATCAACTTAAAAACAAGGCAAACAACAGTTACCGATGCCGCCGGAAAGTTTGTTATACCAGTTAAACTGGGCGACGCGCTAATTTTTCATGGTTATGCTTATTTGCAAGACACCCTGATTATAACTAATGCCCATAGCCTCGAAGTATACTTACAACCCCAAAACAATTTGCTTAACGAGGTAAAAGTTAATTCGAGCCGTGTAAAAACTGGCAGCCTTACCGACCCGACCCTAAAAGGGCAAACCGTTGTTACCCAAAAAGATGCAAGCGGGCATGATAAAGGCGGAATAGCCATACGATTTGGTTACGGCGAAAGCAAAAAGGAAAGATTGAAACAAAAGCTCATCAGCGATTCTGTTGCCACCCACCAAATTGATGAGCTGTTTTCTGCGCAAAATGTGGCTAAGCTTGTGCCGCTACGGGGGCAAACATTAACCAACTTTATTGCCATATACCTGCCCGAAATTAAGGCATATAAAAGCCCTGGGTTTAACTTTGTAACTTATGTTAATGATTGTTATAAAAAATTTATAGACCTGCCTGCGGATAAGCGTAAGCCCCCGGCGTTAACTAAAACCACCACGGCCAATTAATTATCAATATTTCCCCACTATTACTTTATGGAATTTATTAAAATCGAGGTACTTGTTGGCTATGTCTAATATTTCCTTATCGGTGATGGTGCGAACCACTTGAGTATAACGGTCGTAATATTCATAATCAAGGTCGGAGAAGTAAACGTTTTTAAATTTATCAGCATGCGAGAAAACATTCTCTAAACTACCTAACAGCGCGCCAAGCATGTAGTTTTTTACCAGCCCCAGTTCCTCATGGCTAATGAGTTCCGTTTTAAGTATATGGAGTTCTTTTTCTATTTCCTGCATGGTGGCTCTGGTAACATCGGCACCTACTTCGGTAGCAATAAAAAGCGCGCCCGCGTACTTCATTGAGGCCATGGCCGAACCTATACCATACGTGTAACCCTTTTCTTCGCGGATGTTGGCCATTAACCGGGAACCAAAGTACCCGCCTAAAATGGTATTAACAACTTGCAGCGCCGGAAAATCAGGATGCATGCGGTTAATGGTTGGTATGCCGATACGGATAGCGGACTGCAGCGCGTCGGGCTTTTCAATCAGGTGAAACTCTTCGGCGTTAGCAACAGCTTCTGGCTGACTGATATCAGCTTTACCGTTGTTATTCCAATCCTTGCCAAAACTTTGGGTAATTAATTTGATAATATCATCATCTGCCTTACCTGCAACTAATATGGTACAATTGTTTGGCTGATACATTTGCTGATAATGCAAGAGCAGGTCATCACGTTTTATAGTGTCGTAATCATTAGCTTCGGCACTAAGCCCATACATGGTATTGCCAAATACAGACCTGTTAAAAGCTCGCCGGGCTATAAAATCATTTTTTTGTAAACTAACCTGTAACTTTTGCTGCTGGTTGCGGATAAATGTATGCAATTCCTTTTCGGGGAAAACAGAGTTTACCAAAATATCTTTTATAACCGGCAAAGTATTTTGCAGGTGTTTATTTAAACAATATAAAGTAACCTGCGAATGATCAAACCCGTAATCAACTTGTAAAAACGCGCCATAATAATCAACAGCATCGGCAATTTGCGAAGCTGATAAACTGTTGGTACCATCATTAAGCATGGTGTTTACGGCAACGTTAAGCAATGGTTTTTCAATATCAAACCTAAGGTTATTGAATATCCATTCTATTCTTACCAACTCCTGCTCGCCAGAGTTAAACCAGTATAATTTACAATCGTTGTTAAATTTGGTATAACCAGGGGTTAGTAAATTAATATGGTCTATCGCCTTAAATTCGGGCGTTAAGGTTCTGTTTAACATGGTTCGGCTAAATATATCAACGTTGACGAATTTTCTTTAGTAAACAAGGCTTGCGCTTGTTGCTTTATTTGCTGGGCGGTTACGTTAAGGTAATGTCCCGCCTCCTGGTTAATCAGGTCGGCATCGCCCAATAATTCAAAATAAGCAAGGTTCATGGCTTTATCTAACAACGATGTTTCCGAAAAAACCATGGTAGACTCTGTTTTGTTTTTAACCTTTGTCAGTTCATCAACCGGCACCATTTCATTTTTCAAAATAGTTAGCTGCTCCCAAATTGCAGCTTCGGCATCTTCCATGGTAACGCCGGGCAATGGCTTACCGTCCAGCACAAATACACCAGTATCAAAACTGCCGGTCATGTAAGCATGAATTTCACTAAATATATGGTTTTCTTTCAGCAGGTTTTTGTACAAGCGTGATGAGTTACCGCGCGAAAGCAAATCAGATATCAAATCGGTAATATAATAACTATCATCACTGCGGCCAGGCATTTGAAAAGCAATGTATATGCTGTTAAGAGGCACTTTTGCAGTTATAATTTGCCGCCTGGCCTGCTGTTGTAAAGGCTCCTGAGGTAAATCGCGGTTATACTTTTCTCCGGCGGAGATAGAGCCGAACCACTTGTTTGCCAGTTGTTTTACCCGCTCGGTATCAATATCGCCACCTACCACCATAATGGCATTTTGTGGGTTATAATGCTTTTTAAAAAAGGCTTTTACATCTTCAATCCGCGCGTTTTCAATATGTGATAATTCTTTACCAATGGTTGCCCAGCGGTAGGGGTGGTTTTTATATACCAGCGGGCGCAGGTGCAGCCATACATCGCCGTAAGGCTGGTTTAAATAACGTTGTTTAAACTCCTCCATCACCACGTTACGTTGTACTTCCAGGCTTTTTTCGCTAAAGGCAAGGCTCAACATACGGTCGCTTTCGAGCCAAAATGCCGTTTCAATGTTAACAGCAGGCAGGGTGATATAGTAATTGGTAATATCGTTACTGGTAAAGGCATTGTTTTCGCCGCCTACACGCTGTAAAGGTTCGTCATAATTGGGGATGTTAACCGATCCTCCAAACATTAAATGCTCAAATAAATGCGCAAAGCCAGTTTGTTCGGGGTTTTCATCACGTGCGCCAACATCATATAATATATTGAGCACCGCCATGGGTGTTGTTTTATCTTCATGAACAATAACCCGGAGGCCATTATCGAGCGTGAATCGGTTGAATTTAACCATGAATTATTTTAAGTAACTGTTTTATTTAAAAACGGATTGCAAAGGTATGGTTTTTAATCACTTTAAAATATACCTATATAAGCGTTATTAATAGTTATTACAACACTGGTAAATAAAATATTTTTATTCGAAAAAATATTTTAAATAAATTAAACAATTTGTAAAATAATATGTATATATTAGATCTCCCTAATTTTTTAAATGCACGCAATGAACATTCATTAACGGTTTAAAAAAATCCCCCCATGAAAAATATTCTTGTGTTAATTAACCCTGTTTCAGGGCAAAATCGTTTTGCTAATACTGCTTTAAACCTGGCACGCCAAAGTAATGCTAATTTATTATTATGCAACGGGGTAGAAACGCCTATTGCAAGTAATGTATCGGTTTACAATACCTATTGGCCCGAAGATGATAAATATTCGGAACTTGAGTTATTGGCCGAAAAATTAAAAAAAGAGACGTCCAGAGCTACTACCCAGCAGCCCGAAATTTATTGCCTGGATATTGATAGCATTAACACAGGTAATATTAAGCAATTGGTTATTGATCACGAGGTAAGTATGATTATTATGGGTGTACAACACATTGCCGATATATATACTCCCGGTTATGAAAACCCGGTTATGCACATCATCAATAATTCGCATTGCCCGGTGTTACTCATACCCGAAGAAACACAAATTGATAAATTTGACAATATCGCTTACCTTACCGACCTTAGGTATTGCGATTTAGATGTGATTAAGTTTCTCAAAAACTTTAATTCCAAAATATTTGTAACCCATATATCATCAAACGGCATCCCTGATATGGAAGACAACTATGCCCAAACGCTTCTGTCAGACGAAATAGCAGCCAAAACAAATTATAATAAATTATTTTTAAGAAATATAAAACGTAAAAACACCCGGCAAGATCTGGAAATGGTTACTGCCACCGCCGCCATTCGGATTTTTACCATTGTAAATAAAAAGCACCAATTGCTTGAGCGCTTTTTATCGGGCATTTTTAACATCCCTCCCCGTTCGTACCATCAATTACCGTTGTTAATAGTGCCTTATTTAGATTGGCATATGGCTTGAGTTGGGATACAAACGTTTAGTTAGTTACCGCAATACTTTTTTTAAATATCTCGCTATATAAACTTACTTTTGCGTTAACCGCGTTTAAACTAACACGGTTACCCAAAAGCAACCTACTATGTGGTACAATAATATATTAGAAACCATTGGCAATACCCCATTGGTAAAATTAAATAAAGTAACTAAAGATATTGAGGCCACCGTTTTGGCCAAGATAGAAACCACCAACCCCGGTAATTCTATTAAGGACCGCATGGCACTCAAAATGATTGAAGATGCCGAAAAAAGCGGACTATTAAAGCCCGGCGGAACCCTTATAGAAGGTACATCGGGCAATACGGGCATGGGGCTGGCTATGGCGGCCATTATAAAAGGCTATAAATGTATTTTTACCACTACTGATAAACAATCCAAAGAAAAAGTTGATGCGCTGCGGGCTTTTGGTGCCGAGGTTATTGTTTGCCCAACTAATGTTGATCCGGAAGACCCTCGCTCCTATTATTCGGTTTCATCGCGATTGGTTCGCGAAACTCCAAATTCGTGGAAACCCAACCAATACGATAACCTATCTAATTCGCAGGCCCATTACGAACAAACCGGCCCCGAAATATGGCAGCAAACAGAAGGTAAAATAACCCACCTTATTGCCGGCGTTGGCACAGGTGGAACCATATCTGGCATAGCCAAATACTTAAAAGAACAAAACCCTGCTATTCAGATTTTAGGAATCGATACTTATGGATCGGTGTTTAAAAAATATAAAGAAACCGGAATTTTTGACAAGAACGAAATATACCCGTACATAACGGAAGGCATAGGCGAGGATTTTTTACCCGAAAACGTCGACTTTAATTTAATAGATTATTTTGAGAAAGTAACCGATAAGGATGCCGCTTTAATGACCCGCGAAATATCATTAAAAGAAGGCATATTTGTAGGCAACTCTTCGGGATCGGCAGTGGCGGGCGCGCTGCAAATGAAAAACAGGTTTAAAGCCGGTGATGTAGTGGTGATCATTTTTCCGGATCATGGATCGCGCTATATGGGTAAAATGTTTAATGAGGACTGGCTGCGCGAACGCGGGTTTTTAAGCGACGGCAAATTAACCGCACGTACCATACTCAACAAAAAAGAAAAACAGGAAATTGTAACCATTGATTGCGAAAAAACAATTCACGAGGCCATCAATACCATTAAATCATTAAACATATCGCAAATACCGGTAACTCAAAAAGGCATGGTAATAGGTAAAATTACCGAAAGCGATATTTTAGACGCCTTGCTGGATAACCCTTCGCTAAAATCACAACCGGTTAGAAGCATATCAAGCAGCCCCTTCCCTTTTGTGGACCTTAATACGGGTATCAATAAAATATCGGCACTGATTAATAAAGACAATACCGCCGTTTTGGTTGAAAGCGAACATGGTACAATTGAGATTATAACCCAGTACGATATTATTAACGCGATATCAGGATAAGGGATTAGTGGCCTTGTATACTAACATGTAGCTGTGAACTAATACTCCATCGGCATTATTGATTCCTTTTTACTGGTTGACATGATCATCATGGTCTGGAAGGTTTTTACTACGGTAATTTTACTGATCTTATCCATTATCAGCTTTTCGTAGGCTTTAATATCGCGTACATAAACTTTCAGTAAAAAATCACACTGGCCGGTAACATGGTGGCATTCTGTTACTTCTTTAATGGCTTTAATCTCGTCAACAAATACCTGTATGGTATTATTCTTATGAAAATCGAGCGATACCTGGATGAAGGTTTTAATACCTAAACCAAGCTTCTCCTCGTCAACAACTGCATGGTAGCTTTTAATATATTCAGCATTTTCCAACTTGCGCACACGCTCCAGCGTAGGCGCCGGCGACAGCCCTATCTCTGTAGAAAGTTGCAGGTTGGTTATCCTTCCATTATCCTGAAGAATTTTTAAAATCTGAAGATCGGTTTTATCAATTTCGGCAGCCATATACTTACAAAGATATATTTTCCATCCTTAACAAAATAAAATTTTTAAAAAATAGCTTATCAGCAATATAAATTCTTTGAAAGATAAATTTAGATGAGTCTAAAAAAATGATTAGATTTGCTTAAATGAACTCTTTTACCGAAGAAAACTATCTTAAATCCATCTACCACCTATCCGTTATTGATGGCGAAACCGTAAGCACCAATAGTATTGCCGCGGCAACCCATACCAAAGCGGCATCGGTAACTGATATGCTTAAAAAGCTGGCCGATAAAAAGCTGATACATTATGCTAAATATCAGGGTGTGAGTTTAACCGATACCGGGAAACAGATTGCCATAGCCATTGTTAGGAAGCACCGGTTATGGGAGTTTTTTTTGGTGGAGAAACTCAATTTTAAGTGGGACGAAGTGCATGAACTGGCCGAAGAACTGGAGCATATCACATCGGCGGAACTGGTAGACCGGCTGGATAAGTTTTTAGATTATCCAAAATACGATCCGCATGGCGACCCGATACCCGATAACAACGGCAGGTTTAAACAAGCGGAGTTAAAACCAATTTCGGCATTGGAGGTTAATACAGTTGGTATAATTATGGGCGTAAGGGAGCATGCGCCTGCATTTTTACAACATCTGGAAAAAATAGGGCTAACCATAGGCAACCAGATACAGTTAACTGAAATTGCCGATTATGACCATTCTGTTACTTTAAATTTAAACAATAATAAAACCATCAACATTAGTAGAGACGTAGCTAAGAACATTTTAGTGAGTATATGAGCAATAAACAAGGAGAATCGTTAGGGAACGTGCATGGCTCGGTAGAAACTGAAAACAAACTGGGCTGGCGCAAAATAATGGCGTTTTTAGGGCCTGCGTATTTAATTAGTGTAGGCTATATGGATCCGGGCAACTGGGCAACGGACCTTGCCGGTGGCAGTGCTTTTGGCTACCGTTTAATATGGATATTGTTTGCATCCAACTTATTGGCCCTGCTTTTACAATCCCTAAGCTCGCGTTTAGGTATTGTGCGCGGGCTCGATCTGGCTCAGGCATCAAAAAACAGTTACCCGCCTTTTGTAAACTTCTGCCTGTATATACTGGCTCAAATTGCCATCATAGCATGCGATCTGGCGGAGATCATCGGGATGGCTATAGGGTTAAACCTTCTGTTCCATTTGCCGTTATTATGGGGTGTATCCCTTACAATATGCGATACCATTTTGCTGTTGTTTTTAATGAACAAGGGCATGCGCAAGCTGGAAGGCTTTATTATATCAATGATATTTATAATTGGCATTGCCTTTTTGGTGGAGATGTTTATTGTAAAGCCCGATATCGTAGCCGTAGCAAAAGGGTTTATTCCCGGCCAGTTAAGCGGCAACGCATTATACATAGCCATTGGTATTTTAGGTGCTACCGTAATGCCGCATAACTTATACCTGCACTCATCGCTGGTGCAAACCCGTAAAATAGAACGCAGCGATGAGGGTATTAAAGCGTGCATCAGGTTTAACTTTATTGATACCTTTGTTGCGTTAAACCTTGCATTTTTTGTTAACGCGGCCATATTAATACTAGCGGCAAGTGCTTTTTACAGGCATGGGTATTTTAAGGTTGCCGAAATACAGGATGCCTATAAATTGCTGCAACATATTTTTGGCCCACTGGCCCCTACCCTATTTGCCATAGCATTAATTGCATCGGGGCAAAGCTCAACTATAACGGGCACACTTGCCGGTCAGATTATTATGGAAGGGCATATTAACTTGCGTATTGAGCCGTGGCTGCGCCGTTTATTAACCCGCGTGCTGGCTATTTTGCCCGCCGTGTTAACCATTGTTTACTTTGGCGAGCAAGCGTTAGGCAGCCTTATTATACTGAGCCAGGTGGTATTAAGTTTACAATTGGGCTTTGCTGTTATTCCGTTAATTTATTTTACATCAGACAAGGATAAGATGGGAAAATTTGCGATAGGGCTAAAAATGAAGATACTGGCGTGGATAAGCGCGGCCGTAATTGTAATATTGAACGCTAAATTGGTAATTGAACAAATTAAAACCTGGATAACCGACAACCCATCGTCCGCCATATGGATATACACCATTGTGATACCGCTGGTGATAGCGATTACTATTTTGCTGCTCTATATATTTTTTAAACCGATAATATATAAACTGCAAGAAAAACCCGCGCGCGTACCGCATGGCTTAGCCACCGCGCTTAATAACATGACGGAAATATCGTATCACCATATTGGCATTACGATCGATTTTTCGCGCAACGACAGGGATTCTATCAGACATGCGATAATGCAGGGTGGCCGAAGTGCCGAGTATACGCTGATCCATATTGTGGAAACCGCCGCCGCGCGCTACCACGGCACCGAAGCCCTGGACCACGAAACACAAAGCGACAAAACCAACCTGGACCAATATGTTACCGCCTTAAAGGCGATGGATTATACCGCGCATGCGCAAATTGGATATGGGCACGCCGCCAACGCCATTGCAAAAATTGTAACAGACGATAAAATTGATTTTTTAGTAATGGGCGCGCATGGCCACAAAGCTCTTAAAGATCTTATTTTTGGCACCACCGTTGATGCTGTAAGGCATAGGGTAAGCGTACCTATTTTAATTGTGAAACCGGGTGGGCAATAAGGATTAGATTTTAGTTGTTTTTTAGTTGTGGGTTTGTTTTTAGTTATATGCGCTCAAAGGGCTCAGAATGACACCCTGACGCTGTTTACTTTTTAATTTTGACTTTAAAAAAAGGCTGTCATGCTGAGCCTGTCGAAGCATGGTGGGTGAGCCTCTGCGCTCCGTTCTTCGACAAGCTCAGAATGACATCTTTGCCGCTTTATTTTGCTGTTTTTGATAATTCTGGAAGCTTTTCCCAATAACCCCATTAATTATAGCTTCCTTTTTTTCTCTTCTCCAGCCTTTAACTTGTTTTTCAAAAGCATGGCCTGATTAACATCGTGAAATATTTCATTAAAAACAAGTTTTACTGGACGGCGTTTGTATGTAAAAGCTTTAGAATCTGCACCTTGTTGATGTTGCATCAATCGCACATCCAAATCATTGGTTACTCCAGTGTAGTACATGCCATCCCTGCAAAGCAAAATGTAAACGTGATATGTTTTCATTCAATAAATATATTGATCATTTACGCAAAATAAAACCGAGCTGTCATGCTGAGCCCGTCGATGCATGGTGGGTGAGCCTCTGCGCTCCGTTCTTCGACAAGCTCAGAATGACACCCGGCGCACTTTTTGCTTTGTACTTTTGGCTTTTGGCTTTCAGCTTTTTGGCCTTTGCGCACAAACCCGGCAGAACCACGGGCTGCTCATCTTTTGCCGCCTTTGCGCACCTTGGCTCCGCTTCGGCAAAACCTGAAAGGCCCCGCCTGCCGCACCGGGCCTACATGTTCTGTCGGGTTTTTGCCGAAGCTGATCTGCCGACGGAGGACAGGGTTAGTTGCGGGTTAAAGGTTGCCAGTTGTGGGTTGTTTTGGTTGTAAGTATTTTTTCAATGAACCTTTTTAACTCGCAACCCTTAACTTCCAACTTGCAACTTTTTTTAACTCGCAACCCGAAACTGTCAACTCGCAACTAAAAAACAATCCGGAACTTTCAACTCACAACTTTTAACTTTCGACTATAATATGTACGTCTTAGAAACCGGTAAATGAAGCGCTTTGGGTTGTAGCTTTTTAAGGGGTTCGGCATCCGGCATGTCGCTGGCGTATTCAACAATGCCACGTACTTTTTCATCGAGCATTTTAACGGCGCTTTCCATCATTACCAGGGTTTCGGGGGTTGTTTTAAAGCTATCCTCTTTAATTAAATTCATTAGGCCCATAATGGTGCAAAGCGGCGCCCTTATATCGTGCGATTGCATCATGGCTATTTCTCGCAGTCTTTTATTTTGGTGCTCAATTCTGTCTTCGTAGGCTTTTCTTTCTGTAATATCGGTAGCGTTAAAGGTTAAACCAATAATATGGCCCTTTAAATTGTATGCCGGCGAATATTGAAACAGCCACCAGCTATTGCTGCCGCATGGGTTTTCTATCTTTTTTTCGGCAACTACGGTTTTACCGGCAAATACCTTTTCGCAATTATTAAGGGCTCCAATTTGCGATTCGGTTGGTATATAGCTATACAAATGATGGCCAATTACCATATGCTTTCCATATAGCTTTCTGATCAGAATGTTTGCCGCCCGGTTATAGTCGATAATACACATTTGCCTGTCAAACAAAATATAATAATGATTGCGGCACTCAAACACGGCCCTGTATTTTATCGAAAGTGAACCCAACTGGGCTTGCAGTATCCTTATTGTTTTTTTATCACCATTACGCATGGGCTTATCTGCAACGCCAGCAGTTAACGCGTTTATAAATATTTTGAAATATTTAAAATTAAAAATTTCTGTTAGTACGCCCATCAATAGTTTCTTTTTGGCATGCTACAAGGTAGTTTTACTTGTAAACACCGCCTGCCCATTAGTAATTATATTGCTATAAACACCGCTTAGTTAGTTATACGCAACAAATTATGAATAGGTTATAGGTCAGAATTAACCAACTATTAACTTTTGATTAATTAGCGATAAAAATTTACCAATAATGAATTACCGAAACTTATTGCTTGCCGTTGATATCGGTTGATATCAATTGTTTTGAAGTGATAATTTTTAGAGCCTGATCGGCAGTAAAGCCCACTTTAATTAAGGCATCGTAATGGTTTTTGGTTATTTTAGCTAATTGATCTATTGTAGCCGGATCACTAAAAACTTTTAACTGGGCATTTAACATGTTGGTGTACATATTGCTCATCATTGGGCCCATGGATGCCATCGCATCATTAAATGGGGAAGCTGCATTAATGGCAGACGTCATACTACGAACGGTATCTGAAATTGGTTTGATTAATCGAACATTTGTTACCCTTGGTGCAGATTTCAGGAGGCTTACGTTGTAAAAATTATCGTAAATTGTACCGTTGGACAGATCTTCGGCAGACCGCGCTCTTTCAATCACGTTTATTTGTTTGGTGCCGGGTTTTAGTTTTTGAAAATAAACTTTAAAAGTCATTTCTTCGTTATCCGCTGTAGCGTAATGCTTTAAGGGCCTTAACGGGATCCCCTCTGACGCGATATATTTATATTGGGCTTCGCCATTTGCATCCTGCAGGTACATGCTTTTATTCAGTTCCATCCAGTCGCCTTTTTTGGGTGACGTATGTTTAAAGGTGATTATTGTATTTTTACTGTTTACCTCTATTTTTGTAATAGTGGTTAAAGCATCTTCGGCACTACCTACCGATGGAAAATTTACAGACTGGCAAAAAGCTACCGCCGGGAATAATAATATTAAAAACAGCAATGATTGAGTTTTCATAATTTTAAATATATAGCAATAATACAGAAAAAATATCACAATACGGATACCTTATGGGACTTTATATCAAGCTTTACAACAGGCAGAAGCACAACTGATATATGCCCTGTTAAGGCGTTAAGAAGCCTTAAATATCAGTTGTTTTGAAGTATTGTCCGCTTTCAGTTAGTTTTTTGCTCTTCCTTCCAAAGCTTGTTCATTTTTTTGCTTTTCCACGAAATGCAACCACTGGTATCCGTCATGTCACGGGTGAGGAATACATCAACCAGTATACCCGTCCAAATATATTCTTCTTTGTTGGTATAGAGTTTATAAGGCTCTGCACCTAGAGCATAGGGTCCCGAAAAATGCTTGATAATGTCGGCGCAATCTTTTTTATCGAAATACTCCAGCAAAGCGAACACCCTTTTTTTATAGACCCCGATCACGGTCCTCACTAAATGAAATTCTCCCCCAAGTAAACTTTTAGTTCCATCAGAAAATTCATAATAATCTACCCCGTGTTGGTTTTTAACAAAAGTTAGGTAAGCCGGTGGTATCTTCGAAACCGAATCTTCCAGAACTACCCCATTTATCAGCATCATATTATCGCACCTATGGCATACGGTTTGCGCTTTAGCAGCCCCGGCGATAAACAGAAGCCCAATAAGGATTAGTCTCTTCCTCATCAATGAAATCGGTTTGCATAATTTAATTAGGGTGGCCCTGTGTGAGTTAAAACTCATGCTTGCTTCATCATTTTAAATATATAGCAATATTAAAGAAAAAACATGATTATAAGAACAATAGGCAGAAGTAGGCCTCAGAAATCTCCTCTTAATAAGTTAAGAAGCCTGTTTATATTTATATTCGCGGCCAACAATGTACCGGGGCTTTAAAATTTCGTTACCCAAAAATTTAAAATTTAATTTAAAAAAAGCAGGTTCTATATAAACCTGGTTAGTAACAAACGCCCTATGGAAATTTATGATACGATCATTATCAAGGTAAAGTATGGTAGTTTTGCTGTTGCCGTTTCTGGTTGTTGATGCACTGAAACCTTTTATATGCTGGGTAACATTTTGTTTTTTAAAAAGCATGTTATCAATTAATGTAACCTGAGCATCTACAATTTCAACACTAAACCTAAACGTAAATATATTATATATCAATTTAGCTGTACAAAACCCAAACGCCAACGTACCTATACCCAGTGTTAGTAAGTTTACCGGTGTAAAGCCAAAGTTGTATACCATATCTTTTTCAAAATAAACAAATTTGTAAAGCAGCACCAGCGTTGCAGCAAGTAATAGCAGCATTATTATGTATGCATAGTATTTAAAAGGAGCTGTAAATGAAGTCATTACAAATATTTTATCATAATTAAGGTATACAAATATAATTATTTTACATCAAAATTTTAAATTGCAACTATTTAAAGTAATGATATAGTTACGTTTATGTTAAATTATAACTTACGGATAGTGGTTGGCTTCCGGGTGCTTTTTGTGCATAATAAAAATCCTCTTTGGCTTTATACGGGATAAAGTTATTTTCGGTTTTGATTTTTAAATAGTATCAATATATAGTATCAAGTAGCTAGTATCAAGTAGTTAGACTTTGTTGCGGGTTAAAGGTTGTCAGTTCTGAGTTGCCGGTTGCGAGTTGTTTTGTTTTTTTCGCTTTTAGCTTTCTGCTTTTAACTTTTAACTACTTGATACTAACTAACTAACTAACTAACTAACTAACTACCTACCTTATCTGCGTTACATTTACAATATTGAATATCTGGCTGCAATCGTCAAGGGTGAGGTCAAAATCGGGATAGGCCTCTTTATCAGGATTGAGCGACTGGCAGGTGATTACCCCTAGTTCAACATCATGCTTAACGATTCTTTTAATCAAGATACCTTCTTTATGTACAATAACATAATCTTTAAAGCGGTGAATATGGAAACGGCTGCTCCATAAATGCTGTTGTATTTCGCGGCCGGTAACAGTACTGCCTTCGGTTATACTCTCGTCGGTGCCATTGCTCATGCTATCACCAATAACCTGGAAAGCCATGTATTTACCTTTATGCTGCTTATTTACAACAAAGCTATGTTTGGGCAGTTCTTCAATATATTCATCATCCTGATAGCCAGATAGGTATCCCGCGTAAGCGTAATCCTGTACCAGCGGAACGATCATGATATACTGGCCAGTACCCAAATCAATAAATGGGGAATCCTGATCGGGATGCTGAATTTCGCCGATAGCAAACCCATTACTGCGTTTAATTACTGATATTTTTGGATTACCTATAAATTCTTTGTATTTTTCTTTAAATACAACCAGCTTATCAACATCAATATTTTGCCTTCCCTTTATAATCTCTGTAATTGAACTATTGGTACGATAGCCAAGCACTGCTGCCAATTGGGTATTATTGGTAAATGCTATACCTTTAAGTTTGAGATAATAATCTATAAACTCTATAGTTTCAGGACGTTGTGTTTTTATTTTTAATACTTTTTCTGCGTTCATATCAACCTTTGAAAAAAATAAATAAATTTTACATTTTATTCTTGATAAATACAGAAATATCTGTATATTTGTACAGTAATAACCAAAGTAACAAAACATTTTTCAATTATGCAAATAGAAAGCCACATCCCCGCCCCTGTTAAACGCAACTGGAAAGCCAACCTGGACAAAATGAAGGTTAACCAAAGTGCCCGTATCAGTAATAAATATTACAATTCGGTAAAGGCAGCTATTAGTCAGCACTTCCATTCGGGCCCGTTCGAATCAAGAAAATTATTTACAACAGCTAAAGAACCCACCGAAAATTTTAGGGTATGGCGGGTGAGGTAGTACAAATATCTTTTGAGTTAATAGCTAAAGGTTAGTTAATAAATTGTTGGCATAATGTGCCTTGTTAATAATAAAATAACCTGCAATCAGTAAATACCAGCCAACAGCATATTAACCCCAAATTAAAAAAACGTCATAAAAAAAGCCTCACTTTCGCGAGGCTTAAATTTTTCAATCCCTTAAAAAATTTTTGAGTTACAATGACAAACTTAATACAAAACTTTGAAAAAACAATACCATTCATTGTAAATCCTGAAAATAATTTATTGGATTACCTTTTTACCGATAAGAAAGCCATTTACATAGAGGATATAAACTTTAACACTTCCGGCGATTTTGAAGTTGCATACTGCTTTGAATATACGCTGCAAATGGGCCGGCCAAATTGGATTGATATTGTTGTTAAACGGCGCATTTTGATTGATTTTATACGATCGGAAAGGCTAAACCATTGGGAAGCTTTTGGGTACGACCACCACTCGGGCAGCGTACAACCCTTTACAAATGTAATAAACGATATCGATGCTTTTTTGGATGAATACTATCCGGAAATTATTAAAGAATGGTTAACGCGTTAGCCTATTATTAAACTTAAACACTAAACAACAAACATGGAAGAGCTAATTTTAATGATATTTAAAACCCACACCGGCGAATGGCTTACCGCTGTACAGATCGGCGCGATAGTTAATGCCATTACGGGTAAAAAAACTTTGCCCGTCCGGATAAAAAAAACCATTGATATGTTAACGAGCAAAAAAAAATTAACTTTTGCCCAGGGTGCGGAAGACAGGTGGAAGGTTATTGAATTTTAATGAAACAGGTGAGCCGGCATAGCCATAGCAACTGACTTTTAAACGCCTAGCTATTACCCATCTATCAGGAGCCTTTTTTTAATTTATCAGGGTCAACTTTGATATAATATCTGCGGAGGCACCGGGCACAAAAAAACCGACGGATGGGGCTATTAGGAAAAAACTTTTTACGAAACCAGCTTCTTTTAACCTGAAAATGAAATGGCGAATTACATTTAGGACATTTGTATTGAGATTCTAACGGTATTTTATTTTCCGTATCCAGCATTGTAATAAGCATTTAAAGGTATTGCAAATTAAGAAAAATTACTGGTTATAAAAACTTGGTTGGCATTATAAATAGCTTATATCCACTATCTTATTTTCATATAATATTTTCGGAGACATTGCGCGCAAAAGTATCTTCGGATATGTATAAACGGAAAAAGTTTTTTCAGGTACCATGGGCGGTGTACCTGAGAGTGAAATTTAACCCCACAATTGGGGCATAAAAATATCTTATTATCTTTTCCGTAACCGTGTTCCAAAGTCAGTAAATTATATTATGAGTATGGTTTAAATCAGTAATTAAGGCACTCGCGCTTGTTACTTGTATTTACAAATATACAAAGTATGTACATATCACTATAATCAATATTATTTTAACAAATTATTTAACATTTTACGCTAAAAACCGGCTTTTGTTGCTTTAAATAAACTTTATGGACGTTAAAAATCAACTCAATAATTTCATACCCATCAACCGCAAGCTTTTTAAGCACGAATTTTGGGAAGAAAAACGCGCGTATTCGCGCTTTGAAGCCTGGCTTGACCTGGTGGCTACGGCCCGGTTTACAGATACAGAAACCCATATGCTGGTAGGCAATAAATTAGTGGCATGGGGCCGCGGCGAACTGGTAGCATCGTTAAGGTACCTGGCAACCCGTTGGGGTTGGGGGAAAAACAAGGTCAGTAATTACATTAAACTTCTTTCGGACGAGCAGATGATCAAAACCAGGACAGCCGACGGGACAGTTCAAACCGTTATAACTATCTGTAATTATGATATTTACAACGCAAAAATTAGCACACCGGGACAGCCCCCGGGACAGTTGCGGGACAGTAGCGGGACAGTTACGGGACAGCAGCGGGACAAAACTAATAAAGAGAATAAAGAAGAAAAAAGTAAAGAAAGAAATATATACAGGGGCTTTGCCCATTTGGTGCTTTTTGATGATGAATTTTTTAAACTTACAGCAGCTGGTTTTAATAAAACCCAGGTTGACGAGATTTTAGATGATATTGAAAATTTTAAAAACAATAAAAAATATACATCGCTGTACCTCACCGCTAAAAAATGGCTGCAAAAAACTAGTATTGGCGATGCCTCCCCGGCCACCGCTGGTGCTACGATGCCGCAAAAGGGCCGTGTAGTGCAAATTGCAAACGCGTTTCAACTAGCCCTTAAACATGGATAACCAACTACAAAACAATGGCTTACCAGCAATTGGCTTACAAGCGCGGGTTGCCGCGGCACTACAATCTGCCAGGGCAATTGATGCCCCGCTTTGCAAGCTCGAGTATGTACTGGCGCAAGCCATGGCAAAAGCCTTTGCAGATATGGGTCAAAAAGTTACTGATCGTAATGATGAGATTACCTACCTGGTGCAAAATATGCCCGCCGAAGTTACCCTAAACCTCCCCGGCATCAGGATTGACGAAATACCCATCGCTATTAACAGGGGCATATTGCACCATTTTGGCGATTTTTATGGGTTGAATGTTGCCTCGTTTATGCGCTTTTTAACAGCACATTACCAATGCAGCCTGCGTGCCAATGCCATCAAAAAGCTGGCGGCTCCAGTTGCCGAACCTTTACGCCCCAGCCCCGCCCAGTTATTACAGATCAGGACCAACCGTATAGCTACCGCTTTTGCAAAATATAAAGCAGATGGTTACTACAACGATTATGGCAACCTGGTTTTTGATAGCATTAACGCGATGGGTAAAATACCTTTCGGCGAAGAAAAAGAAATGCAATTGCTGGAACAAGCCCGGCAAAACCTTATCAAAACCTATAGTCGTAGCACTATTTATCCCGCCGACCGTGCTAAATTAAAAGCCGGCCTCAATAAATTATTATCCGGCAATGGCCAAACGCTTATTGTTGCCGAGGCTAAACGCCTTACTCTTTTTGCTTTGTTTGATTATTTGATTGAGAAAAATATTGATATCATGGCATTTTTAGAAAAGTAAATAAAAGCCGGCCTAAGCCACGTTTTTGTTATTAGTGGCCAGTTGTGGTAACTCCAAATTAAAAATGTCATGTAATTTAAACCACCACTTTTAATTACAATTATTTATAAAACAAAATATATTTACAATTAAAGCAACTTACGGTTATAGGTTAACGTAATAATCTAGTTACCTTATATCATTAAATGTAACCTAAAAACCAATGCAATGAAAAGTATTTATTTACAACTAGGTATTGTGGCACTGTTAATTGGAGCCAGCCTAACCTCTTGTCAAAAAAACAATTCTACAAGTCCTACAGTTTCCTTGGCAGACTCTACCGATCTGTCGTTTGGGGTGCAGAGTGACAGCTTTATTTCAACATTTACGTTCAGCAAACCTGGAGGTAGCGGTTTCGCAACCAACGCTGTAGTATCGCAGGAAGCTTTTGCCTGGACAGCTGGTGTAGCCAATATCAGCAAATTTAAACTCGAAGCCACCCGCGATGGTGTGCCTCTGGAAATTCAATCAAACAATTTAACCAACGTTGATCTGTTTGCTTTAACGCCATTACTATCAAAAGTTAACATCAAAAAAGGTTTATATACCAATGTAGAACTCCGCGTAGTATTAACACATGCAGCCCCGGGCGCAGCGCTGCCCTTAGTTTTAACAGGGGTATTTACAAGCGGAGGGGGTACACACTGGCCCGTGGAGTTTGATTTTAACGAAGACCTGGAAATTAAAGCCAGCGTAGCCGATATCACAGTTGATGGCACCCAAAGCTTGCTCACAAAATTAAACATGCACTTAGCCAAATTTTTAACCAGTATAACCGCGCAACAGGTTGATGCTACAACCCGTACCAATGGGTCTATCATTATCAGCAGTACATCAAACGCGGCTTTGTATGCTAAAATTAAGGCTAATTTACTAATCAGCTCCGACTCTAAATTTGAACATCACGAAAAAGGCAAATAAGTACTATCAATAACACAACCCGAATAATGAGCAAAAACGCCGGTATATCCGGCGTTTTTGGTTTAATAACTGCCGTGCTTTTACTTTCTAATTAAAACAGCCTCCGCGTTACATTCTTCCGCTACTGTTCAATACAGCACCAGTGGCACTTTTAATTTCATATTTTGCATCTTGGTTTCCTAAAAAAAATACACCCTGTACTATTATAAATAACAGTAAAGCTTACCTATGGCCTCCAAACGGCCTTTTTAACCCATAATTAAAGAATTTGTAAAATGGCATACAACTTGTTTAGCTTTTTAAAGCCAACTAAATATAATTATATGAACAAATTTAAAGAGTACGACAGCGTGGTTTACACAGATGCAGAAGGTAATGAAATAGATACTTTCGTAATTTATGATACAGATGGTTCGGGGTTTACACGTATTAACCATGCTAATTTATTGGTGCATACTAGTCAGTTAAAACTTCATCCTAAATCTTTACTATCTAACCATGTACCTGTAGGTGACGCTTTTAGTTTTGAATTACTAAAACAACTTAAAAACAAATACGAACAACAACCAGAAGAAACAGCAGCCTTTGGAGTAGCTACCCGATCATTAGGCTTATACTACAAGGCATCATAAACTAGTAAATTTAAGGCTGCTATGGCCCAAGGCAAACTCTCGCTTGCTAGTTCAGGGTAATCATAGTTAAGCCATTTTGCTTCGTTACACTGCAATGGCATAAGGGGATGTGCCGTTGCGGTACGAAAGCATGATTCATATCACATCATTAACAATTTATTGACAATAAATATAAATTAATTTATATTTGTATAACAATTAACCAAATGATGGCCACCCTTACCATATCAATACCTGACGATGTTACCCTTGAGGTATGTGAATTTATTGCAAGTATTGGTGGTAAAGTTATTAGTAAAACATCGAGCCCAGTACATACACGGAATATTATTGCCGAAATTGAGCAAGAGTTAAATTTCGCCTTTGAAAACCTGGAAAGGAAAACCAAACACAGGATATACATGGAGGACCTTAAAAATTATATTGGGGTAAGTATTTTTGCCAAAAAAAACTTCACTACCGAAGATACTGAAGAAGAACAACCTTCCGGAAATCCATCGGCAAATTAAAAACTCACCCATATTGTTCAATTACCTTTTTTAGCTGCGATGCCTGCACAACACCGCTTTGGCGCCATTTTGTTAATCCGTTTTTAAAAAGGATAAGCGTGGGTACACTTTGCACATTGTAAGCACCCGCTGTAGATTGATTTTTATCGATATCTATTTTAAGGATGGTTAATTTATCGCCAAACATATCTTTTACCTGTTTCAAAATGGGGGGCATGGCTTTGCACGGGCCGCACCACTCTGCCGAAAAATCAACCAGTACCGGTTTATCAGTTGTTATAAGTTCAGAAAAAGTTGCCATAGCTATGTTGTATTTAATGGTTAATTGCCAGTAAGTATTTTTATCCGCTCTGCAGTTGTTGTATTTCCCGGATTTAGTTGAAATGATTTTTTGTAATTTACCAGGGCATCCTTTTTATTTCCCGTTAATTCTAATACTTCTGCGTAACTGTTGTAGGTATTTGCGCTGTTAGGGTACAGTGTTGTATTTAGCTTAAATATAGAAAGTGCTTCGTTGGGTTTTTGCTGATTTAGTAGCTGATATCCCCATGCATTCAGCGCATTTTCGTCTATATTAAAGGTAGCATCTTGCTTTTTTAAGTCGGCAGCAAGGCTAATTGCCCGGTCGAAACCTTGTTTTAATAATCCCGCTCTCAATTTTTTGAGATTGGGAGATAAGCCGAAACCATTGGCTTCATGCATTTCAGGAACATAATAACCGGCTATTTCATCAATAAACTGATCGGGGTTGGCGCCCATTAAGTTGGTTAATACAACAATCGAAAGGTCTTCGTTTAAGTATACAAACAAGGCTGACCGACCGCCTCCAACCGGGCCTACAGCCGGATGGTTGTCCCTAGTTACGGTAGGCCATCCTAGTGCGTAGCCATTGGTAAGCGCGTTAAATCCGCCAACTTTACCGTTATTCAGGATCGCCGGTTGCCACATAGCCGCTATGCTTGATTTATTCTTTAGTAATTTTTCTTCTTTTAGCGCGATGATCCAGTTAGCCATATCGCCAGCTGTAGACAGGATACCTGCCGCAGTTCGGTAAAACAACGGGAATTGGATATAACCCACACCGGGTGTCTGATTCCTGATAAACTGTCCGTTTACCAATTTTGTCATGGTATACGCCCCTGCCGAGTTTGGAATTACATCATAAGAATCACCGAACCGGGTCAAATTCATTCCGGCAACTTTAAATTGCCTTTCTTCTATAAACCTGGTGAAGTGCATACCGCTTAATTTTGTAATGATCTGCCCAAGCAGCACGTAACCCGTTTGGTTGTAACTGAATTTATCGCCGGTATTAAACTCCATGGGCAATGCCTTTACCTTTTGCATGGCTAACTTTTCTATCCCGTTGCCCAGCAATTGTTCATCTTCGTCTAACATATCCGGTAACCCCGAAGTATGAGTTAGCACTTGCTGTAAGGTTATTTTTTGCCATGTAGCAGGCAGGCTGTCCAGATACAAGGAAACACGGTCGGTTGTTTTTAACTTACCGTCTTCGGCTAGCTGCATAATAGCCACACCCACAAACGCTTTGGTTATAGAATTAATAGAAAAGATGGTCTTATTGGTTGCCTTAATATTATTTTCAAGATTGGCGATGCCGTAGCTGTTTAATTTAACGAGTTGATTATTCTGTATCACTGCCAGTTGCAGGGCTGGTATGTGTTTCTTTTGCATCTTGTCTTTGATAAAAACATCGATGCTGTCTGAAGTAAGATTTTGCGCGCCGGAAAAAAGCGGGGCGAGCAGCATAACAAATAGCGAGAAAGAAAACGTGCGTGTGAAGTTCATGATTTAAATAAATAGTGCCGTACGTTGTAATATATAACGTAAATAGCTTACATGCTGTATACATTTATCATCCAACTTGATGTGCTCTTTACATTAAAAATTAAACTATATTTTTCACTTCTTCAAAATCTACAAACTCCCAGGTAACTTGCCCTTTTAGCTCTTTTTTTATAAAGTTTACTTTATAGGTAGTAACTGGTACCAGGGTAAATTGAAAGGTTAATTTGGTTTTGGTTTTATCTTTTGGGATAAATTTAGGCAAAATTTGTTCTGCCATTAATTTCACTTCGTTAGCTGTAGCCATAAATAGGTAGATATGCGTTAAGATTGCTTCCGAAAATACGATTTTATATGGTAAAAACGTATACAGTATGCTAATAATGCTATTTTTTGCTGTGAAAAAAGGCTGGCGAACTGTATACTACAGTAATGTATTGACAGCTAAATACTTAGTATCTGCTTTTTGTTAAAAGATAGATTAAAACCAGTAGCATTAACACTGCACCACCAAGCGCGGCCAGCAGTAAATATTTTAAAACCGGAGTTTTTGCTTTTTGTATCCGGGTGGTTTGTAAAGATATTTGACCTAATGCAAGCAAAGGATCATGATCTGTGAGGTGTATGCTTGGTTTGGGTGTAACTGTTGCCTGAGCCGGACGGGCAGTTGTAGCTGCATTATTATTAAACACAGGCTTATCAATACTTTGTGGTTTAAGTGTTGTATCCTGTACAATTAGGTATGACAGTACTGTTCCTTGTGCATTATAGCTCCCTGCCCTTGCCGGCGATACCGGAACCAGTTCATCATATTCACTAATTAAATTTTCTTCTTCGGCTAAGTTTGACACGTAATTAGGATCTGATTCGGATTGAATGGAAGCTTTGCCTTTATAGGTTAGCTTCGCGTTAATTGTTTTGTTATCTAATGGATATAAACCCGAAACAAGCTCCCAGTTTAAAAAATCATAAGGGCCACCTGTTATCAGCCCATCGGATATCATATAATCAAGTTCAGCTTTAAATTCTCTTCGTTTTTTTACAGTGTCAAGTTTCTCAATAAAGCCGGGCTTAATATCAATGGTATTCATTGTTGCATTGTATTGATGCAAATACTCAAGAATCTGAAAGCGTAACGACTTGATCATAAAATTTAATATCCTAAAACTGGTATGGCATAAATTAATATATCATTCAAAAACACAATACTTTTAACAGATAAACACTACAGTATTTAACGTAACATATCTTTAAATAGTTGCGAATGATTAAATAAATTTACTATTTGTAAAATTACTTTCGAGAATGCGATAGGCACGACGATAAAAAACTTACTTTCGCTTACATTTTCAAATTATCAATTTCGGCTATTTTTTTATAAAAAAATCACCAACCATTGTTATATATACAACAAGTATGCCATAGCCCCAAAAGTTTAACAATTGCGTCAATAATTTAAACCCATGGTTAATTATTGCCATATTGATACTTTTTTAATGTATTTAACTATCAATATTGCTTTTTTCGTAATAAATAAAAAAACCACTTAACAATTTATTAATATTGATTTAATAAAAAATAATAATCGGTCAACAAAATGGGGAATTGAAACCCCTCAGATTGGGGAATTATAGAAACAGATAGCCAGTTAACGCTTAAAATGTTTAGAATGGGTTAACCCTCATTTACAGTACGTTATAACATACAGTAAAGTATTGCAAAATATACACTCATTTAACCCAGATGCAATACCCAGTTATACAATGCTCGCAAACAGTAGAAGTTTTTAAAAGTATATTGGTTTAAATATGGTATAGCCATTAGCGGCACCTATCAAATTAAACGCAATAATGTAGCCATTAGTATTTAGTTTTATTGTTTAGTTACATTAACATTTGCAATAAGCATACCGGGATCTGTAGATGCCCGTATAAATTATTAACGCTGCCAAAGTAATTTACATATCGTATATTTATACAATAAATAAAAGTAAATATTTGGGTTTGCATTTGCAAATAAATATTTAAATATCTATGGTGCTTAGTTAAAATATCAGACATGAAAAAACTATTTATACTACTGGGAATTATGATGGCTTTTACCGCTTGTAAAAAAGACAAGGGTTTTGATACTTCTAACGGCAAGGGGGGCTATCCACCTCATGGGATTGTTGGGAAATGGCGATTCACAAAGCTATACGATGTGTTTTACCTCAATAAGAAAGAGGTATCGCGCGATACTGTAGATCTAACTACTGTGGGTGCTGATGCGTACACGGAGTTTAAAGCCAATGGCGGTATGACAGATTATCAACTAGATGTCTCTGGTAAATACATAACCAGTACCGGAACTTATACCTTAAATAATAACTTATTACATACCGTAATTAACGGTGCCACGAGCGATCAGATTATTAGCTATGCAGATAACAACACCTTAAATATAAGCGATGTAGGCATTCAAAGCTTCCCCTTTCCACAATATGTTAAAAACGGGGTTATCATAAAAGTTGACGGCGACCAGGTTATTGGCATATTGAAAAGATTGTAGTTTTGATAAGGTTTACATAAAATGAATATCATATATTAATTAAAAACATGTAATGAAAAAGCTATTTATACTACTGCTAGTTATACTGGCTTTTACTGGTTGTAAAAAAGATAAGTCCGTAGATCCGGGTAACAAAATTATTGGCAAATGGCAATATTACGGGCTGTTTGGTGTGTTTTATTTTAACAATGTAGAAGTATTGCGCGATACCCTCGGGATTAATGGTATCGTGAGTAATAAGGCGGATGTAGAGTTTAAATCCAATGGTATTGTGACAACTCTAGAAATGGTGAACAATGATTATATTACTAAAACCGGTAGCTATACCTTGAATAATAACATATTACATATGAAAATAGACAACGACCCGGTTGATTTTGCAATTAGCTATACAGATGACAATACCTTAAATTTAAGTGGTACAGGCATTCAAAGTATCCCAGACACGGTATATATTAACAAAGGGGTTAAACTACATATTAACGGCCAACAAGGACTTTTCTCATTAAAAAGATTGTAACATCTGAGTGGTTGTTAAAAGGATATATTTTATTAGATGATATCACATTAAAACATCAAAAGACTGAGTTGCCATAATATCGTATAACATCCATTGACAGTCCAGATGCGTTAACCAAGCTAGGCATTAAATATGCACTGCTAAAAGATTTCCACCAAAGTACATCACTTAACGGGTTCGGCAGCTGGTGGTAGTGGTTCTGTGATGATCACAACACCGTGATCTTTATCAGTTATACCATAACTGGTATTTAAAGTATACTTATCAATAACAGTAATGCTCACTAACTTTTCGCGGGGTAGTGCAGCCAGGTCGCTTTCATAGTTTTCTTTGAGCACCTTACCGTTCAATATATATTGCGCTTGCGCCTCGGTCTGCAGATCAGGGAAATAAGTATCATATAGTACCGATACCGACCGTAAATATCTCCAATAATGTAAACGCGCATACGGTTTAGTTATAATGTATATAACACCATCCTTTGCATCATTCCCATACATGGCTATACCTTTTTCGACTTTTAGAACAGTAAGTAACGCTATTTGATTAGGGTTTATGTGGCCCAATGTATCGTATGGTACCAACAGGCTATCAATAAATACAATAGGTTTTTTGCCCATTTTAGGTGGGGTATGCTGCGCGTACCCTACAAACCCTATAAAAAACCCAATTACAAGAAATAGTATTTTTTTCATAATATAAAAACAGTGTATGGGAGGCAAAAACAATAAGCGGCCAGAGCCGCTTATTGTTTTTGTTAATTAGTAGTGGCAGTAGTACTTCTATGCTCAATAATAACATCGGGCACACGGGGCGCATCCTGATGAATTTCAACTAGTTTACCGTCAACAAAATAAAAGTATTTAAATAAAGTAGGCTCGTTCATGGCAGCCATATTTAGTTGGTAAACGGTTTTACCGGCAGCGGCATCAACCTGGTTGGCGATATGACCGTAAGTAGATTTTTTAAATTCTTGCTCAGACATTCCAATGTAAGGCTCTTTGCAGCCAGCCAAAACAAATAAAAAGGCAAAAAACAGGAAGGCTTTTTTCATGATAGGATAGTTTATATTATATATAGATACCTAAAAATATAAAAGGTTTAACCATATATCATATTTATTTTAAATAAAGTAGAACCCCATTTGGCTGTAATAATATGCCGGATCAGCTTAAAAAAGCATTCGCGCTATTTATCGATCTCGGTATTGCACTCGGCACTAACTTTGACAATAACATCGTGTGGCGGAGGCATTAACACTGCGTCGGGGTATATTTCCCTTAATTTCTTGATGGCGCAATCGCAAAATTTATTTCCCCTTGGCAGGTCGTCTTTTGCCCATTCCTTTAAAACAGACTCCCTAAAGATCTGTTCTATTTCAGGCGTCCATTTAGTTGGTCTAGAAACAATACCTCCCAGCAGCTCAGGGTGTGTCATTGCCCACTCCTTGCCTAATTTCAAACTTAAACTGCTAAGGCTATCTGCCGGAATTGATTCTAAGCCTTTCGGCAATGTTGCTTTAAAGTGCGCAATTACATAAGTAACCAATTGTTTCCTTACGGCATCATCTGGCAAAGTGGGTTTAATCGCGGCATCAACATCATTGTATGTTTTTGTTTCATAATCTGCTGTCCATACCGACGCCGTTTGCGCCTTAACTTTACAAGTTAGCATACCTGTAATGGCTACAATCAATAGTAGTAGTTTTTTCATTTTAATATCGGTTAATAAAACTAAGGTAATAAATGTTTTGTAATGTAAAAATTACATTGTTTATTGTGGGTTGTAAACTTGGCTCATCAACCGCAGCAGGTTATTTCTTTACTTCGTTGCGGCATTCGCCCCCTACTTTCTGGGCAACCTCTGGCATAAGCGGTATTATTACCGAGTCGGGGTATATCTTTTTTAATTGGCGTATGGCGCAGTCGCAAAATTTATTTCCCGTTTTCAAATCGTCTTTTGGCCATTCGTGTAAAATACCATCCCTTAACGATTGTTCCACATCGGCAGTCCACCGGGTTGGCACCGATTTTAAACTCAGTTGATCAGCATGAGCAAAAGTATATTCTTTCCCTATTTTTATACTCAATTTATTGATGCTATCTGCCGAAACCGACTCTAACCCGTTTGGCAGTTCGGCTTTAAGGTGTGCAACTATATAGTTAACAAATAGTTTTCTTTTAGCATCATCGGCCATTCTGGGTTTAATTGCATTGTCCATATCAGTATATGCCTTTAATTCATAGGCTGGCGTCCATGCATATTTATTTTGGTTTTTAGGTTTGCACGATACCATGCCTGTAAAAACAAGTACTACCAATATTATTTTTTTCATTGTCGTTTTTGCTGTTTATTAAATTTAGTACCAGTAAATGCTAGTGTGTTTTTAGCTCCGCTTTACATTCGGTATCAATTGCTAGAATAACATCATGGGGTGGCGTCGAAGGTACTTTAGCAGGATATTTGGCTTTAAGTTTCCTGATGTAGCAATCACAATATTTATTCCTGTTCACCAAATCCTTTTTGGGCCAGTTGTACAAAAGGCCTTGCCTTATTCCTTTTTCCAAAACCGGGGTCCATGCTTCGGATGGGGCCATTTCTATATTTCCCAGTTTATTGGCATGTGATGTATAATAATCCACAGCCATCTTTTCCGATAATATGGACAAGCTATCAACCGATACCGATTGAAACCCGTTAGGCAATTCTGTTTTGAACCGCTTGATCATATAGGTGGTGAGTTCTTTCCTGTCGGTAGAATCTGAAACTACAGTTTTGAACTGGTTATATAAGGCATTATAATTTTCAGCCTCATAAGCCTCCGTCCACACCGATGTGGTTTGAGCCTGTACCTTGCAGGCCAGTATACCTGTAATGGCTATTATCAATAATAATATTTTTTTCATATTAATTGGAGTTTAGGTAAAGCTAATATATTGAATGTTTTGTATTGAAAAAATTGCATGCGTTATGAGGGGTGATGATGTTTAAATTTTAGCGTCGGTAACTTCTAATGTTTTAGCTCCGCCTTACATTGAGTATCAACTGTTTCAATCACATCATTGGGCGGTGGCAAAGGTATTTTATCAGGATATTTTGCTTTTAGTTTCTTGATATAGCAGTCGCAGTATATATTCCCATTTACCGGATCTGTTTTGAACCCTTTTTGCAAAATAACATCTCTTAATATTTGTTCTATATCGGTTGTCCATGGGATGTATTGCGCTATCACATCTGCTATTTTAATATGATGGGCATAAATATATTCTTTACCAAATTTGTTACCCATTCGGGTCAGGCTATCGGTCGGAATGGATTCTATACCATTAGGCAACTCGGTTTTATAACGTTTTATCAAATATGTAATATAGTCCCTCCTAAATACAGAATCCGATATCAGAACTTTGACCTCATCATAACACGTTTTGTAAACATCGGCCTCGTAAGCAGCTGTCCAAACAGAATCTTTTTTAATTTGGGCACGGCATGTTAAAATGCCTGCAAGGGCTATGGTCAATAATAATAGTTTCTTCATTTGTTTACAATGGCTATTTAAATTGAGTACTCCTAAAGTTCTAGTGTGTTTTTAGCTCCGCTTTACATTCGGCAGTAACTTTTTCAATCACATCGTGTGGTGGTGGCAAAGGTATTTTATCAGGGTATTTTGTTTTAAGTGCCTTGATGTAGCAATCGCAGTATTGGTCGCCATTTGCCAGGCCCTTTTTAGACCATTCGTTCAAAAAGCCATATCTCATTCCTTTTTCTATCGCCGGAGTCCAGGGCTGGGGGGTGACAGTCAAATTTTTCACCTCATCGGCATGCTGAGCATAATAATCCACACCAATCTTTTGCGATAATTTGATCAAACTATCAGCCGTTATTGCTTCTAATCCATCAGGTAGTTCGGCTTTATACCGCTTAATCATATAGGTGGCAAGATCTTTCCTGGCGGTAGAATCCGGAAAGAATATTTTGAGCTGATCATTAATAATTTTATAACCTTCAGCCTCATAAGCCGCCGTCCAAACCATGTCGCCATTTGCCGCTTTTTTTAACTGCACCTTACATTCCATTGCAGCTGTTTCAATCACATCTTGCGGTGGGGGCAAAAGTAGTTTATCCGGATATATTATTTTTAGTTTATTGATGTAACAATCGCAAAATTGGTTTCCATTTTTCAGCTCTGCTTCAGTCCATTTTCGTAATATAGCTTCCCTTAATACTTGTTCTATAGCTGGTGTCCACGGTGTGTATTGCGCCACCACATCTGTTCTTTTGAGTGGATGGGAATAGAAATATTCTTTACCAAATTTCATACCCATTCGGATAAGGCTATCATTCGGAATGGATGCAACTCCTTTAGGTAGTTCGGTTTTGAAACGTTCGACCATATATACCACATAGTCCCTTCTAACTACCGCGTCAGCTATCACAACTTTGGCCTCAACATCACACCTTCTGTAAACACTGGCTTCGTAAGCGGCTGTCCAAACAGAATGTTTTTTAACCTGGGCACTGCACTGCAAAATGCCTGCAAGCGCTATAATCAATAATAATAGTTTCTTCATTTGTTTACATTGGCTATTTAAATTGAGTACTCCTAAACTTCTAGTGTTTTTTTATCGCGCCTTTACATTCGGCAGCGGCTTTTTCCATCACATCGTGTGGTGGCGGCAAAGGTATTTTATCAGGGTATTTTGTTTTAAGTGCCTTGATGTAGCAATCGCAGTATTTGTTACCATTTACTACATCTTTTTTTGGCCATACATCCAGAAAACCTTGCCTGATCTCTTTTTCTATCGCAGGTGTCCACGGTGTAGGTGGCGTGCTCACCTCTGCCTTTTCGCCCGGATAGGAAGCATAGAAATCGTTACCGATCTTTTGCGATAATTTGGTCAAACTATCGGCCGATAGGGATTCAAACCCATATGGCAGCTCAGTTTTGAACCGCCCTATCGCATACGTCACCAAGGCCTTCCTTGTGACCGAATCGGGTACGGCCTTTTTGAGCTCGTTATCAAAAGACGTGGAACTCTCGGCCTCGTAAGCTGCCGTCCAAACGGTGCCGCCATGAGCAGATCTTAGTTCTGCTCTACACTCGTTACCTGCTTTTTCCATCACATCACTTGGCGGGGGGGTAAGTAGTTTATCCGGATATAATATTTTAAGCTTCCTGATATAGCAATCGCAGTATTTGTTGCCGTTTACCAGGTCAGCTTGGATCCATTTAAGTAATATGCCTTCCCTTATTGTTTGCTCGGTAACTGGTGTCCAGGCTGTATATTGCGCTATCATATCTGTCGGTTTGATCGAATGGGAAAAAGCGTATTCCTTACCAAACTTATAACTCATTCGGGTCAGGCTATCGGCTGTTATGGATTCTAACCCATTAGGCAATTCGGTTTTAAAACGATTTGCCAAATATTTAACAAAGTCGCTTCTAATTACTTCGTCGGTTAATACACTTTTGGCCTGATCATAAAACTTTCGGTAAATATCGGCCTCGTAGGCGGCTGTCCAAACAGAATCTTTTTTAACCTGAGCCTTGCACGTTAAAATGCCTGCAAGCATTAGCATCGTAAATAGTGCTTTTTTCATATAAGGGATATATATGCTAAAGTAATATTTGTGTGTCAATTAACCGTTATCCACCGTCAATAATAATATTTTAACTTACTCTTATTAATTAATACTTTTTTGCGTATATTTACACACGCCTATTACTATAGGCATAGTTGTAATACACAAATAACCTGCTTAAAATGTGGGCTATTATCCCGATAGCGGCACACCAGCCAGCCGTTTCATTTACCCCAAATATCAATCCCCCTCACCTATCCCCACCATCCCAAAAGCATGACCATAAAACCCTCCATCACCAACGCGCAACACGCAACCCAACAAGCGCAACCCAAAAACAACCCGCAACTAAAAAAAGAGCAACCAAAAAACAACCCGCAACCCGCAACCCACAACCCGCAACTAAAAAAAGAGCAACCCGAAACTAAAAAACAACCCACAACCCACAACTCGCAACCAAAATTCAAATTAACCCGCATACAAAACAAAGCCCTAAAGTTATTTGGCACCAAGGCAAGGGAGTATTTGTTGGTAGGTGGCAGCCGGTCGGGCAAATCGTTCGTTATATTGCACCACCAGTTGGCGTTGGCGGTTAAATATCCCGGTTCGCGGCACCTAATTGCACGTTACCGTTTTAACCATGCCAAAAACTCCATCTGGCTTGATACCTTGAAAAAGGTAACCAAAACCTGTTACCCCAACGCCGCCATAACCTGGCGCAATACCGATTATTATCTGGAGCTTGGCAACGGGTCGCAATTATGGCTGGCCGGGCTGGATGATCACGATCGTACCGAAAAAATATTGGGCATGGAGTTTTTGACGGTTTTTTTGAACGAGGCCAGCCAAATTTCGTACGAGGCCTATACCACTATTAAAACCCGGCTGGCACAAAAGATTGATAACGCCCGCCCCCTGCTGTTTGTGGATGCCAACCCGCCATCAAAAAAACACTGGATGTATAAGGTATTTATAGAACATGTTGATCCCGAAAGCAATATCACCCTTACCCCTGCCCGATACGCCACCCTCACCATGAACCCCGACCAAAACCTGGCCAACATTAGCAAGGATTACCTGGAAACGTTAAACTCCTTGCCCCTGCGCAAGCGTAAGCGTTTCCGCGATGGGGAGTTTGCCGACGATAGCGAGGGCGCCCTATGGACAGACGACCTGATAAACGCTACCCGCCTGCGCCGTAACCCCGATGGCACGCTGCCCGTAAGTTTAAAACGCATTGTGATAGCGATAGACCCCGCCGTGAGCAGTAAAGATACATCCGACGAAACGGGTATTATTGCCGCCGGCATTGGTTTTGACAACCACCTTTACGTGCTTGATGATGCCACAGGTTGCTATACCCCCAACGAATGGGCATGCCGGGCGGTTGCTCTTTACCACCGTTACCGCGCCGACCGGATTATAGGTGAGGTTAATAACGGTGGCGACCTGATAGAGGCCGTGCTGCGCAATACCGAGGAACGGATAAGCTATAAATCTGTACATGCCACCCGCGATAAGCTTACCCGCGCCGAACCCATTGCCGCCATTTACGAGCAAGGCAAGGCCCACCATATTGACCAACTGCTGGAGCTTGAATTGGAAATGACAAGTTGGGAAGCCAAAAAAGCCGAACGATCGCCAAACCGGATAGATGCCCTGGTATGGGCCGCCACTGAGCTTTGCCTATCAACAACATTAATTACTGGCCGGGCGCGGTTTAGTTTCCGCAAAAAAACAGATGTACCCAGTATTAGGAAATGGCTGAGGTAAGGTTTGGGTTAATGGGCTTAGCCATTCCATGCTTCGACAGGCTGCCAATGACACCCACCGCACTTTTGACTTTGTTCTTTTGACTTTGTTCTTTTGTCTTCGCCACAAAAGAACCAAAAAGGCAAGTCGGGCAGAGATGCTTCTTTGCCGCACATGGCCTTTGCGCACAATCAGCCAGAACCACGGGCTGCCCAGCTTTTGCCCCGTTGCGCACCTGGCCGCGCTTCTGCAAAACCTGAAAGGCCCCGCCTGTCGCACTAGGCCTGCATGTTCTGCCTGCTTTTTGCCGAAGCTGATCTGCCGACAGGGAAGGGGTTGCGGGTTATGAGTTGTTTTTAGGCTCAGCATGACACCCGGCGCACTTTTGACTTTCGGCTTTTTTGCTTCTGCCCCTGCGCTCCGTTCTTCGACAGGCTCAGCATGACACCCGGCGCACTTTCGGCTTTTGACTTTTGGCTTTGAGCTTTTGACTTTCGGCTTTTGACTTTGGGCTTTTGACTTTCGGCTTTGGGCTTTGGGCTTTTGACTTTCGGCTTTTGACTTTCGGCTTTTGACTTTCGGCTTTTGACTTTCGGCTTTTGACTTTTGACTTTCGGCTTTTGACTTTCGGCTTTGAGCTTTCGGCTTTTGACATACGCACCCACACCTAAAAGTGCATAATGCCCCACAGAGCGTTTACTTAGGGCTTTAATGTAAATAATACTCATCTAACACGTCCTGCCCTATGGTATGCTTATGGTACGCCTTTTTGTAAGCCGTTAACCGGAATGCCTTTACATACAAGGAATCATTAAGCAAGCCAATATCTGATACCAGCAGCCGGGTTGGTTTAAACAGATCGGACATGTAATTATTTTTATCTTTATTAAACCGCATTCGCGAAGTTTTACTTAAACGCAGTTTTTGGGCATCTTTTTGGGCCATTTTAATTATTGAATCGTGGCGTGTAGTTTGCGCCAGTACACCCGATGTACAAAACAAAGCACATAACAGGGTAAGTATCAATGAGTTTTTCATAATTGAAAGATAACGATCATTTTAAATATATTGATAATATATATCATGATAAAAAAGGGCCTTAAAGCCTAATATCACAACCCCTTTGGTTTATAAAGTAATAAAGCCACTTTTATGTATTTATTTCCGCTAGTAGTAAAAGCCAACAAGCGCACCTACAACCGAAAGCACATAATCTAAGGTGGTACGTCTGCGGAGCTCTTTTTTCCGTGCCGCCGCACGGAAAGCTTTTACATAAACAGAATCTTTTAACAAGCTGGTATCCGATGTATAACGCCGGTTGGGTTTAAAAAAATCCGAACTATAATTATCCTTATCCTTTCTGAATAATTTCCGCTCGGCAGCGTTCAATTTGCAGGCCCTGCCCTCTTTTCGAGCAATTTTTATGATGGCATCGCGGTGGGTAGTTTGCGCCTGCAACCCCGATGTACCAAACAAAGCGAATAAAAGGATCAGTATGTTTTTCATAACCGTAAGATATATTAGTTGGTCCACTTAGAACCGTGAGCCCAAGAATAATAAATTGCTGCAAAGAAGCCTACAAATAATGCTGCGCCGCCCAAACCTAAAAACACATCATCCCTTGTTCTATGCCGGTTAATGGCCTTTTTGTAGGCCGCCAGGCGGAAAGCAGTTACATAAACAGAATCTTTTAAAAAGCTCGTATCCGACGCTAGAGCCAGGTTGGGTTTAAAAAGGTCCGAACTATAATTGTCTTTATCCTTTTTGAATATTTTATACTCGCCCGCGTTCAGCCTGCGGGCCTTACCATCTTTTTTGACAATTTTAATAAGCACATCGCGGTGCGGTGTTTGCGCCAGCAACCCCGATGTACCAAACAATGCACATAAAAAGATCAGTATCAATGAGTTTTTCATAATTGAAAGATAACTAATCTTTTTAATACTTTTACAATAACAAGCCCATGCAGCATTTTAGGGCAGCAATTTTAAACCATCAAAAAAATATTTTTCAAAACTGTAGCGTTATGCCATAACTTAACGTAATCATCAATAAAAAACACATGAGCGCTTTAAATTTAAAATTTGCGGCAGCCACGATACTCGTTTTTATAATGATAAGCGGCTGTAAAAAAGATAAACAAGAGGCTTACCAAAGTACAGGGCATATTACTGGGTACGATATGCGGATGTGTGCCATGTGCGGTGGGTATTTTATCACAATTGACAGTAACGATACAACCAGCCCACCCATATCCTATTTAATATCTAACGATTTGCCACAACTTGGTTTTAACAATGATACCAAATTCCCCGTATCGGTAAGTTTGAACTGGCAACCCGACACTCAGCGCGGCGGGTATCCACATATTATAGTTACAAAAATAAAAGTTAACTGAGCTAAACCGCCAAAAAAAGTTGCGGGTTGCGGGTTGCGAGTTAGAGTTGTGAGTTGCTTTGGTTTTTTACTTTTAAAAAAGGTCTGTCATGCTGAGCCCGTCGAAGCATGGTGTG
>JANXTT010000158.1 GCA_025352225.1 Mucilaginibacter sp.
TTGAAACCAGGGGGGCAGACATTCTTTTAAACGGCAAGCCTGTATTTTTAAAGGGCGTCAGTTTTCACGAGGAAATAGCACAACGCAAAGGAAGAGCCTATTCCGAAACGGACGCTTTACAATTACTTACCTGGGCCAAAGAACTGGGATGTAACTTTGTGAGGCTGGCACATTATCCGCAAAATGAGCATACGGTACGGCTGGCAGAAAAGCTAGGGTTGATGATGTGGGAGGAGATCCCTGTTTACCAGGGAATTGCCTTTGGTGACCCTAAAATGCAGCGCAAGATGAATGAAATGCTACAGGAAATGATACACCGTGATAAGAACCGTTGCGGCATTGTGATCTGGAGCATGTCTAACGAAACCACACCCGGTAAAGACCGCAATACGGCGATAATTAATATGGCCAAGCTAAGCCGTTCGATGGATTCAACCCGATTGATTTCCTCAGCATTTGACCATGTGAGATACGAAGGTAATACCGTTACCATTGACGATACTTTAAGCAGGACGTTGGACGTACTGGCCGTAAACGAATACATTGGCTGGTATAAGGCATGGCCCGACAAACCGGGGACTGTTAAATGGAAATCTGACTTTAACAAACCCTTGATCATGAGCGAATTTGGCGGCGAAGCCCTGTATGGAAATCATGGCCCGGCTGATGTAGCCAGTTCATGGAGCGAAGAATACCAGGAACAGCTTTATAAAGATCAAACGGCAATGCTTAAAAACATCCCTTTCCTGCGTGGCACCTGCCCATGGATATTAGTCGATTTTTTATCGCCCAGGCGGCTGCATCCGGTTTATCAGGGCGGTTGGAACCGCAAGGGTTTATTATCAGACAAAGGATTTAAAAAGAAGGCCTGGTATGTGATGGAACAGTTTTATAAGGATATGCCAGAATCTCCCGCCAATTAATGGTCTAAACGTTAGGTACCGACTCCGACTAAACACCCGGTTTATTTTGGTAAACCGGGAATCGTAGGAGTAGGCCCTGGTCTGGCTTTGGGGATCTGGATGGCAAGAGCAATTCCAATAGCAAAGATCGGCCTTGTTCCCTGCGCATTAGAAGGAACACCGATAAAATACTGGATTTCAGGAGTATATTATGCGTCTGCCAAACCCATCCTCATCACGAGGTATTGGTACGTATCAATAATAGCTTCTGGTGATACGATGTTATACCACAAATAAAAAAAGCTTTTAGAAATTAATCTAAAAGCCTAATTTTCAAGTAGCGGGGAGCAGGATCGAACTGCCGACCTTAGGGTTATGAATCCTACGCTCTAACCATCTGAGCTACCCCGCCGGGTGGGTTATTAAAAAAGGTTTGCAAATATAGCAGAAATTCGTTTTCTTTAGAAAAAATGTTAACATTTATACCCTAAGTGATTTATAAACCTAGTGTGAGCCCAATTATGTCGGAAAAGAAAAAGTTCAGTATTGAGTATGAAATAAAATCATCCCCAAGAATATTATATAGTTTTTTAAGTGAGCCAAACGGATTGGCCCAATGGTTTGCCGACGATGTGAATGTGCGCGAACAGGTTTATACATTTACCTGGGATGGCGAGGAACAAAAAGCTAAATTGCTGGCAGCCAAGGAAAACAAGTCGGTAAAGTTTAAATGGCTGGACGATGAGCCGCAATGTTTTTTTGAAATGGAAATTTTACAAGACGAATTAACCAATGATGTAGCACTTGGTATTACTGATTTTGCTACAGAAGAGAATATCTCTGATCGTAAATTAATTTGGGATAATCAGATTGAGTATCTAATTAGTGTTTTAGGTGCTTAATAGGGAATTAAATCCCTAATTTTGTATTGTGAAAAAGATACATTTATTAATTCTGAAAGCCTTTATACGGCCTTTTTTTGTTACTTTTTTCATTGTAATGTTTGTGTTGCTGATGTTGTTTCTGTGGAAATACATTGACGACCTGATTGGCAAAGGCTTTGAGTGGTATACTATACTGCAGTTAATGATGTATGCGTCGGCAACAAACGTAGCCATGGCCTTACCCCTCTCTGTACTATTGTCTTCCATAATGACATACGGAACACTTGGCGAAAACTACGAACTGGTGGCTATAAAATCTGCCGGTATTTCATTAACCAGAGCCCTGTATCCGATGATAATTGTGGTAACCTTGTTAAGCGTATCAGCATTTTTTTTCTCAGATTATATGCTGCCGGTTGCAAATCTTAAGTTTTTTTCGCTTTTATATGATGTCAGAAAGCAGAAATCGGCATCGCTTATAAAAGAAGGCGTGTTTAACAGCAGTTTTCCGGGGTATTCTATACGAGTAGGAAGAAAAGATCCCGATGGACAAACACTCTACAATATAATGATCTATGAGAAAGACCTCTCATCAACCAGTAACAACGTTATTTTTGCAAAATCGGGGCGTATGTTTAAATCGCATAATAACGATTTCCTGTTTTTAAAATTAACAGACGGTATAAGGTATGAAGAAGCCGACGGTGATGTTGGATATAACCCCAGACAAAGATTAACACGTTTTAAGTTTAAAAGAACGGAACAAAAGCTTGATTTATCAGGATTTAAAATTACAAGAACTCCCCAAAGCGAGTTTAGCACTAATTTCCTGATGCTAAGTTCAAAACAACTATTGTCATCCCGAGACTCCGTATTGAAGTTAAGTAATAAAGGGTTAAAATCCAATTATGCTTTAATAACACCTAATATAAAGTACTTTAACATTCCACATAAATCGGCACCCTTAATACCTGTTTTGTTACCTAAGCAGCAAGTTTTATCAGCGTTAACGCAAACCAACAGGCTGCAGGCCGTTATTAATGCTAGTAGCGAAGCACGATCAGTTAAAGAACTGGTTAAAGGCAAAGGAGATGCTTATTCCGAAGATGATAGGGTGCTGCGACGGTATTTGGTAGAGTACCAAAAAAAGTTTACCCTATCGGCAGCATGCCTGGTATTGTTTTTAATTGGAGCACCACTTGGCGCAATAATTCGTAAAGGTGGCTTGGGGTTGCCTGTTGTTATTTCTGTGGTGTTTTTCCTGATATATTATGTCATATCAACTATTGGAGAAAAGTCTGCTAAAGACGGTAGCGTATCACCTGTTATAGGAACATGGATAGCTATTTTTATACTTACACCTATCGGCTTATTTTTATCGTATAAAGCTGCCAATGACTCCGTATTATTCGATGTTGAAATTTACAGCCGGTTTTTCAAGAATTTATTCAAAAAAATTAAGAAAAACAACAATGAAATTCCGTTATAATCTATCCCTCCATTGTTTTTACACTGAGCAGACGGGCTTAATTATTTAGTTAGTTAAATTTGTATAAACCTTGTTAGGAAATTTGAACCTGATACTATGGTTTTATATTCTACACATAAATTAAAATATGCTTAATACGATTAGTGAAGCAATTGAAGATATTAAAGCCGGAAAGATTATTATTGTAGTTGATGATGATGACCGTGAGAACGAAGGGGATTTTTTAACGGCTGCCCGTAATGCCACGCCTGAGACGATCAATTTTATGGCCCGATATGGCCGTGGACTAATTTGCGCCCCTATTACAGCAGAAAGAGCGCGAGAATTAGAATTAGGCCAAATGGTGGGTAATAACACGGCTTCCCATGAAACGAATTTTACCGTTTCTGTTGATCTTTTGGGTGATGGATGTACTACTGGTATATCTGCAACAGACCGCTCAAAAACTACATTAGCACTTATTAACCCTGAAACTAAACCCGAAAATCTGGGTAGGCCCGGCCATATATTCCCATTGATAGCGAAGGATGGGGGGGTATTACGTAGGGCAGGGCATACAGAGGCAGCTATAGATTTAGCTGTAATGGCCGGGTTAGAGCCTGCGGGCCTTATTTGCGAAATAATGAAAGAAGATGGGGAAATGGCGCGCCTGCCCGATCTGTTTATTTTAGCGAAAGAGTTTAATATGACGATCGTTTCTGTTAAAGATTTAATAGCCTATCGTTTGAGCCATGAAACCCTGATCAGAAAAGAGGTATCTGTTAAATTACCCACCCAATGGGGCGTATTTGATATGGTTGCTTATACACAAACTGATACCGGTGAAAATCATATGGCCCTGGTAAAAGGTACTTGGGAAACCGATGAACCTGTTTTGGTGCGTGTGCATAGTTCGTGCGTTACCGGCGACATATTTGGATCGTGCCGTTGTGATTGCGGGCCACAGTTGCATAAAGCTATGGAAATGATTGAGAAAGAGGGTAAAGGTGTAATTGTTTACATGAACCAGGAAGGCCGTGGAATTGGGTTGGTTAATAAACTGAAGGCCTATAATTTACAGGAGAATGGTTTTGATACTGTTGAAGCCAACTTGCAACTTGGGTTTAAAATGGATCAGCGCGATTATGGCATTGGCGCACAAATACTACGCAGCCTTAACGTAACCAAAATGCGATTAATGACTAATAATCCCAAAAAACGTGCAGGCTTGGTGGGCTATGGTTTAGAAGTTGTTGAAAATGTGCCGATGGAAATAAACCCTAATCCGCATAACGAGGTTTATTTAAAAACCAAGCGCGATAAAATGGGGCATGCAATCTTGCTTAACCATTAGCAGCTGATTACTCTTCGTTATTTATTACAGCACTGGTACTACTAGTGCTGTCTTTTTTTGTACGACGAGCTTTTCCAAAAATATTTTTTAAGAACTCACCAAAAGTGTCAAAATCTTTTCGATAAACTAACCCTATGCCATTTACATATTGCGACGCTAATTGCTGGGAGTTGATCGTGTTAAGTGTGGTACTATTTAATACACGATAAGAGTAGTTTGCTGTTAATGATCCATCTTTCCTGATCAAATATTGCGCTCCAAAATCTTTAGTAAGGTCACTAAAGTTTGAATTTAAAATAGTTTGATTGTTAATACCGAATAATTGATTGTTGCTTTGCGTATTAAATAAACTTCCGTTAAGCAATAAACGATCTTTAAACAGGTGTAATGACGCACTTGCCTCTTGTGCAGATCTGATATTCAGATCCAGATTTTTAATATTGGATTGAGAAATAAAGCTGTTCAATTTATTGAATGCAAACTCAGTTAGAGCCTCCTGTGCTGTTTGACTTACTTGTTGACTTAAATTATTACTGCCTCCTGTGCCTGGAGTGAAGTTTTTTCGGACAATTAGGCTAAGTGCTTGCTGGCTTCTGTTAGTATAATCATTTAGATAAGTGCCGAGTTCATCTTTTATTGATGGATCTGTAGGAAAATTAAAATTAAAGTCAATATTAGGCTGTATTAGTGATTTGGTTAAGATCAGTTCGGCTTGTACCAAAGCTAATTGATTAGTATTAGGTGATTGTACACCCGCGGCTTGATACAAAGGGCCAATTTTTGTTCGCACTTCGTATATGGCCTTTAAATTAATGTCAGCATTGTTTGGGTTACCAATCCACCTTATGGTACCTCCTTGGTTAACCTGAAATATTTTACTGATAAAGTTTTTAGCCGTAAACTCAAACTTACCTGATGAGATTAAGTAATCGCCATAGACCTCAAAATCGCCCAGGCTGTTAATATTCAATTTTAAACCGTTGGTAATTCCATTACCAGTAAGTAAGCCATAATCGGTATAGATCTTAACAATTGTTTTCTCATCGGCCGATAAATCAAAATTAAGGGTGACTCCTTTAAAAGAATTGACCTTTTTTATATTTTGTGAAGTATCCTTTGAACTTACAAAGTTGATAAAATCATAGTCTGAAACTTTATTAGAGGTATTTAAAGGAATGTTAAATATTGTACCTTCTTCAGTTTTAGCCTTAATATCAATTCGCATATTATCAATTGGGCCAACAAAACTAAATTGGCCGGTACCATACGCTGTACCATAATAAAGGCGGTTATCTCTAAACGTAGTATTTAAGGCTAATAAATTTTGCGCGTTAACAGAAAGATCAAGTATAGGGTTGGATAAGGTTTTACTAAGATCAACAGTGCCATTTACTATGCCCAGCCCATTACGAGTATCTGATAACTTTAATCCATTCACATTGATAAGGCTGTTTTCTATCGTTATTTTATCATTTATTATGTACGGCGTTTTTAAATAATTAACAGTTAAACCGGTATTTATAAATGTGAGCGTACCATTTATTTGCGGGTGTAAAAGAGTGCCCGTTAATTTTAAATCAGAGGATAATGTTCCTTTCAACCCAGAAATTAAGCTTTTCACGAAGGGCTCAATAATTACCGCCTCAGTTTGGTTCATTCGTAAATCAAAATCCAAACTATTGCTGACAGAAACCATGTTGTATGTACCACTTGCATTTAATGTTTCGAGCCCTTTATTAAAAATATTGAATTTAACATTTGCCAGTTTATTTTGGTTGTCTAACTGGCTTAATAATTTAGCATTCCCGATTAGTGTTTTGTTAAACCAGAGGGAGTCGATAGTTAAGTTGGATTCAATACCCGGTTTTGACGTTAACGTTGTTAGTCTTATCTCTCCGTTAAGGGCTCCTTTCAGTAATATACCTGATGTTTTACTCAGCTGATTTAAATTACTCATGCTAAATGTAGTAAAGTTCGCAGTTAAAACGTCGGCCGGATTAGAAGAAATAAAGCCGTTAACTTTAACCTCCTGCAAGCCATTTGAAAGTTCAAAACCGGATATTTGGGTACGCCCCTCGGGCAACAACCGTATTCTAACCTGTTCTTCTAATTTCCATAACTTGTGTTCTAATATAATATCCGACGGCAGGAGCTTTAATTTTGCGGTGGTATCCCTGCCAAACTCAATAAGGCCGTATAAATCAAGCTGATTAGCAGCGTTTTTATCTGATAATTTGATGTTAAAATTTAAACTGTCGCGCTTTAAAAAATTAGTAATGTTAATATTTTTGATAAATAAGCTATCCGTAAAATTTATTTTGCTTAATGATACGTTGAGGTCTAACATATTTTCGCTTGTGTTTTCGTCAATTAGCAAATCATGAAAAACAATATCATCGTATTTAATGGTTTTAATTAAACCGGTTAAGGTTGCTGTTTTATTAATTGAATTAAACTTACCTATAAAAGTACCCTGATCTGGGAGTTTAAGCCTAGGCATAAGCAAAAGTGTAACCGGATCTAGATTTTTAAGCGTTAAATTAAACTCAAAATCTTGCGGTTTTGATGTGGCAATGTCTATTTTTAAAGAAGGGATGTATTTCTTTGCTATGCTCTTAAAATAATTAGGAAGAGAAGCCAGATCATAATTCCCTTTTAAACTACCGTCTGCCAAATCGGATTTTAATAACAACTGACGATCATTTTCTTTGCCAGTAGCAACAAAGTATACAGAATCAATAAGGTAATTATTATGCGGGTTTTGCAGCCTGATATTCTTTAACAATATGGCACCATCTATAGTATTAATATTGAGGCCCGTAAAATTACTGGTAATCTGTGCATCCAGCGTAAGCGTATCCTTATCCTTTAGTAATTTTAGTTGATTAAGCTTTGCGCCTTTTATTGTTGATGTAAAGTTAAAGGCAGGTAAGCCCGGATTTAGATCAACATTACCTTTAAAATCAAGGTTAAGGTTGCGGTCATTTACTAAAATCGAACCATCAAATTTCTTTTTTTGGAATGTACCGTTTACAATTACATTATTGTAGCGGTAGCCGTTAAAATCCAAAAAATTAACCTTTGCATTCAATTGCTCTTTCAAGCTTTTAACCTGGTCGCCTATTCCTTTAATATTAGCTATTAAAGTAGTTCTGCCCAATGTTTTTGAATCTAATAACGTGCCTAAATCAAAATCATAAGTATTAACTTTACCACTATAGCTAGGTATACCTGCCTTATTGATTTTTAAGTTTATATCGGAGTTGAACCTGCCTAGTTTTGTCTTAAAATCGCCATAAGCTATAAAATCATTATAAAAGCCAGTGAACCGCCCAGCAAAATTTATGTTTCCAAACTTTGCTATTATCGATGGCACTTGCTTGTTTTTACTGCCAGTAAAACGGTTATATAATAAATCAATATCCTTTTTATTTGTAGCAATTTGATCCACTTTAAACTCCAGAAAAGTTTGATTCCAATGCGGGAGCCCCTTTAAACTAAAATCTCCTTTAATATAGGTAGCCTGCCCTGTAACAATGGTTAAACTTTTTGCCCTTAAATTGTTTACCAATCCGGTTATACGCCCGTTCACATCTAAATCAAAAAAAGTATGTGTTAAACTATTGGTAAAATAAGATATATCAGACGATGAGATTGCTGATGATTTAAAATCCGCGTCCATTTTTACCTTGTTTTCAAAATCGCCGAAATCATCGTACGATTTGAATTTCATGCAGAAATAATCTTTAAATCTTGATTTTGGGGTAAGTATATAAAGCTGCTTAAATAATAGCTGATTCGTATCTATAGTTGTGTAAGCACTAAGCTTTTTTATATAGAAACCACTTTTTTCCTTTAACGTTAAATCGGTAATATCAGCTTTAAAAATGTGGTTTTTTAAATCCAGGTTGGTCAATACTGTCGAAAAGTTTTTTACATCAATATCATTAAAATTAATTTGATGATTTGTAACTTCATTACTCAACTTGTTTTTATATCTGAAATGAAAATTATTTATCACGATCTTGTCAAACGTGATATTCCATGGTTTGCCTTTCGCCTTTTTTACGGTATCAGGTGGATTAAAATAATCTACAATAAATTTTAAATTGGTTGTACTGTCTTGCTGCTTTTTAAGATAGAATGAGCCATTATCAAGCCGGATGCTTTTAAAATCAATCATTCGTTTTTGGATACTGTTAAATATTGAAAAATCTGACATCTCAATAGTTAGCCTTGGGGTACTTATTAAAGTGTCTCGTTGCTTATCAAGCACATAGAAGCGCTCTAATGCAATTTCCGAAAATGGCTTAACAGACAGCCGGCCTACGCCAACTACTGCTCCCAGCTCCTTAGAGAGATATGCAGTGGCTTTTTTGGCCGCCCATGTCTGTATTGGTTGATATTGTAACGCCAATAGCAATACAAACACCATAATTACCAGGAGTAACGCAAACCATAACGCTATTTTGAGTAGTTTTTTAATAACTTTGCAAAATTAAACTGTTGTAAGTGCCTGTAATTTTAGGAATTGAATCTTCGTGTGATGAAACCTCGGCTGCAATATGCGTTGACGGTGCAATTTTAAGTAATGTTATTGCCAATCAAACTATTCATGCGGCGTATGGCGGCGTTGTTCCCGAACTTGCTTCGCGCGTACATCAACTAAATATCATTCCTACAGTACAGCAGGCATTAATAAACGCAAAAGTAAACAAAAATGATATTGATGCCGTAGCTTTTACTCGCGGCCCCGGACTTTTAGGTTCTTTATTAGTGGGTGTATCATTTGCAAAGGCTTTTGCATTAGCACAAAATTTACCGTTAATTGAAGTAAATCATATGCAGGCCCATGTACTGGCCCATTTTATTGACGAACATAAACCGAATTTTCCATTTTTATGTCTTACGGTTTCGGGGGGGCATACGCAAATTGTTTTAGTTAAAAACTATTTTGACATGGAAATTATTGGCCAAACAACAGATGATGCTGCCGGCGAAGCTTTGGATAAAACCAGTAAAATTTTAGGCCTACCCTATCCCGGCGGACCGATGATAGATAAATACGCCCGCAGTGGTAATGCAGATGCTTTTAAATTTCCGGAACCCAATATACCTGACTATAATTTTAGCTTTAGCGGATTAAAGACTTCAATATTATATTTCATCAGGGATAATGTAGCCAAGGACCCACTATTTCTGCAAAACCGCATAAATGATATTTGCGCTTCCGTGGAAAAAAGGGTAACTACCATTTTATTGAATAAGCTTAAAAAAGCGGCTCAGGCTTATCAAATTAAAGATATCGCGCTGGCAGGAGGCGTATCGGCCAATACAGGTTTAAGGGAAGGCCTTAAAACCTTAGGGGAGCAAATGAGCTGGAATACTTTTATACCCAAGTTTGAATATTGTACCGACAACGCTGCGATGATTGCAATTGCCGGATATTATAAATTTCTTAATAATGATTTTGTTGGGCAAAACGTTGCACCGTTAGCGCGTATGCCTTTTTAATTATAAAATATGAATGCACCATCACTGATATTCTGGGCAATTTTTGTAGTGCCACTTGTAATTTTTCTAATTTGGATAATGCGGCAGGATAAAAAAAAAGGTGTAACTGGTTTAATAGTTTTGACTATTACGGTAATAGCCGCCGTTGTTTATATGTATATGATGACGAAAGGTCGATAAGCATATTGTCAGCTTTAATTGATTATCATGTCCGTTCGCGGGATAGCAACGAGGTTTTTTTCAAGGCGGTAATCAACTCATCCATTTTCATCGGCTTGGCCAGATAATCGTCCATTCCAGCATTGATACAGATGTCTCTATCTTCAGACATCGCATTCGCTGTCATCGCAATTATAAATGGTTGCGCGTAGCTTTGCTGCCTAACTGTTGCCGTTGCTTCAAGGCCATCCATCTGTGGCATTTGTACATCCATAAAAATTACATCGTACGGCCTTTTATCCATCATTTCCACTACTTCAAGGCCATTGTTTGCAATATCAATTTCGTAACCTAACTTATTAAGTATGCGTTTGATTAATTTTTGATTAATAGAATTATCTTCTGCAACTAAAATGTTAAGTGGATATTCTTGAGAAAAAACATCGGTTAATAACTGAGGGTTTTTTTCTTCAGGCATTGGCGTTTCGGTATGGTTTCTTAGTTCTTCCACGATGCTTTTGTATAAATGGTGTTGTTTGGCTGGTTTGGTTAATATGTATTTAAACAGGTCGGGATACTTTTTTTTGGTTTCATCACCTATAGAGCTTAGCATAATTATAGGTATGGGTTTACTACTGCTTTGAATAGCCCGGGCCAAGCCAACACCATCCATAACAGGCATTTCCATGTCGGTAATTACCAATTGGATATTGTTATCTTTTGCTAATATGTCCAAAGCTTCTATAGCTGACGAAGCTATTAAAGGCTCAAGCTTCCATTGCTCAAGCTGTGTTTTTAATATAATTAAATTGGTTTGATTATCATCCACTACTAATATCCGTTTGCCTTCAATGCCAACTATATTAAATGGTATATTTCTTCCTTTAAGTACTTTGTTTCCAACTTTGGTTCTAATTGTAAAATTGAAATCAGAACCTTTTCCAAAATCGCTTTCGGCCCAAATTTCTCCCCCCATTAATTTTACAAGGCGCTCGCTAATAACCAGGCCTAAACCTGTGCCGCCATATTTGCGGGTAGTTGATGAATCAACTTGCGAAAAAGCTTTAAACAAACCTTCAAGCTTATCAGCAGGAATACCAATTCCGGTGTCTTTTACGCTAAACCCAATTTCAAGGTCGCCGTTTCCAAATTGTTTTGAAAGGTAAACCTTAACAAACACCTGGCCCTGGTGTGTAAACTTTAAAGCGTTATTGGTTAAATTTATCAGTACCTGTTTTAGGCGTAAGCTATCCCCAATAATTTGTAACGGCAATTCAAAATCTATCTGGTAGATTAAGTCGAGCCCCTGTTTAACAGCATTTTGCGAAAACAAGTCCATTACATCCTCGATGTTATGGCGCAGATCAAAATCTTCCTGCTCCAGTTCCATCTTACCCGATTCAATTTTAGAAAAATCCAAAATGTCATTAATAACACTAACTAAATTATCTCCGCAGGTTATAATGGTATCTATATAATCTCGTTGCTCAGCATCCAGTGTGGTTTCACTCAATAACGAAGCCATACCGATGACACCATTCATGGGCGTTCGGATCTCATGACTCATCGTTGCTAAAAACACACTTTTGGCTTGGTTAGCTCTCTCCGCCTCTTCGCGTGCCAGGGCTTCCTGATGCTTTTCACGTTCAAGCTCGTCGTTTAATATTTGTAAGTACTCTGATTGCGAGCGGAGCTCTTCTGATTGAACCTGCATTTCCTGGTTCAGGGCTTGAAGTTCTTCTGACAGATTGAGCACCATTTCAGATTGTGCCTGCAACTCATCATTAAGCGTTGATAACTCTTTCGACTGCCTTTCAAGCTGCTCTGCTTTATACAGTACTTCGGCCGTACGTTCCTTAACCTCTTTCTCTAATAGCTCTTTCTGGCTTTTTATATTCTTTATTCTATAAAGATATAAACTGTAAATGCCACCCATTATTAACAATATGAACAAAGTTTTAGTCCACCAGCTATTTCCAACCACATTCAAACTATCGTTGGTAATAAATGCTTTGTAATTAGGAGATATGACATCTACCCAGCCATAGGCTATTTTTTGTTCAATAACCAGTTGTTTGAATTTTGGCACAGGTACTTGCGAGAAAACCTGATGAGTATTGATAAAGTATATAAAACCTATCAAACACAACAGTTTTTTTAATGCATGTGGGTTAAAACTATTGATGTAAGGATATCCCTTCATATTGATTTGCAATAGGTTAATTAATCAGTATACAATAATACAATAATGAAAGTGGAAAAACAAATCCGTATTTCCTGCAAGGAAATATTATAGAAAAGAGCTTAATTTTCTATCAGTTAAAGCAAACAAATATTTCTAAAAAGTGAAGTTTAAAGTGTTTTATTAAGCTAATTGATAAAAAATTATCTAAATAATAGAAAAAGCGCCCGTGTTAGAGCGCTTTTCTATTTATAATTATTTTTTAATGATGCTGTTTGCGGATAATATTTAATGCCCCACCAGCTTTAAACCACTCAATTTGTTGGGTGTTATAAGTATGATTGACATCAAAAATGTCAGTTAAACCTCCTGTATGGTGTAAAACAATTTGAAGTGGTTTTCCGGGAGTGAAATCCTGCAGGCCAATAATGTCAAACGTATCATCTTCCAATACTTTATCATAATCGGCAGGGTTTGCAAAAGTAAGCCCCAACATCCCTTGCTTTTTAAGGTTAGTTTCGTGGATCCTTGCGAATGATTTTACTAGAATAGCGCGAACGCCTAAGTGACGCGGCTCCATAGCAGCATGCTCACGTGATGAACCTTCACCATAATTCTCATCACCAACTACAATTGATCCGATTCCATTGGCTTTGTAATCACGTTGGGTAGCAGGCACCGGGCCATATTGCCCTGTTAAAGCGTTTTTAACTGTATCAGCCTTGTCATTAAAGTAGTTAATGGCACCAATCAGCATATTATTCGATATATTATCCAAATGCCCACGGAATTTTAACCATGGGCCAGCCATAGAGATATGGTCGGTAGTACATTTGCCTTTAGCTTTAATTAAAAGTTTTAAGCCTTTAATGTCTGTACCTTCCCAGGCAGCAAAAGGATCAAGCAATTGTAAACGTGTTGATTTTACATCAACTTTAACTTCTACTTTGCTTCCGTCTGCAGCGGGTGCCTGGTAGCCTGCATCTTCAACTTCAAAACCTCTTATCGGTAATTCGATGCCTTGGGGCTCGTCAAATTTAACTTGCTCGCCATTGGCGTTAGTTAAGCTATCGGTTAAAGGGTTGAAAGTTAAATCGCCGGCAATTACAAAAGCGGTAACTATTTCTGGCGAAGCAACAAATGCATGGGTATTAGGGTTGCCATCCTGACGTTTGGCAAAGTTACGGTTGAAAGAAGTAATGATGGAGTTTTTACGCGATGGATCATCGGTATGACGAGCCCACTGGCCAATACAAGGGCCGCAGGCGTTAGCTAATACTACACCGCCCATGCTTTCAAACGTGCCTAAGTAGCCATCCCGTTCAACGGTATAACGCACCAATTCAGAACCTGGAGTTATTGTAAACTCAGCCGCGGTTTTTAAATTTTTGCTTACCGCCTGATGAGCGATAGAAGCGGCACGGGTAATATCCTCGTATGATGAATTAGTACATGACCCGATTAAGCCAACTTCCAGTTTTGCAGGCCAGTTATTGTCTTTAACAGCCTGGGCAAATTTGGAGATAGGCCAAGCCAGATCTGGTGTAAAAGGGCCGTTTACATGTGGTTCTAATTCAGAGAGATTAATCTCGATTACCTGATCAAAGTATTGTTCGGGGTTAGCATAAACTTCAGGGTCGCCGGTTAAGTGTTCTTTAACAGCGTTAGCCAGGTCGGCAATATCGCCACGTTCTGTACCGCGCAAGTAAGCTTCGGACTTTGTATCGTAACCAAATATGGAAGTAGTTGCTCCTATCTCAGCACCCATGTTACATATTGTACCTTTACCTGTTGCCGAGAGTGACTGCGCGCCTTCGCCAAAGTATTCAACAATAGCACCCGTGCCACCTTTAACTGTCAATATACCTGCTACTACCAATATTACATCTTTAGCTGATGCCCAGCCCGAAAGTTTACCAGTTAGCTTAACGCCGATAAGTTTAGGAAATTTTAATTCCCATGGCAGGCCAGCCATTACGTCGCAGGCATCGGCACCGCCAACGCCAATAGCAACCATGCCCAAACCACCCGCGTTTGGTGTATGCGAGTCGGTTCCAATCATCATACCACCCGGAAATGCATAGTTTTCTAATACAACCTGGTGAATAATACCTGCACCTGGTTTCCAAAAGCCAATTCCATATTTGTCTGATACAGAAGCCAGAAAATCATAAACTTCTTTATTCTGATCTTTTGCAGTAGTTAAATCAATATCTGCTCCAATTTTAGCTTGTATCAGGTGGTCGCAATGTACGGTTGATGGTACAGCTACCTGTGGCCTGCCTGCCTGCATAAATTGCAAAAGTGCCATTTGCGCAGTTGCATCTTGCATAGCCACACGGTCTGGTGCAAAATCTACATAGTCAACACCACGTGCGTAAGCATGTTGAGCTGCGCCTTCGGTAAGGTGGGTGTATAAAATTTTTTCTGTAAGTGTAAGAGGTTTACCTACCGTTTTGCGGGCTGCTTCAACACGGCTGCCAAAGCGATTGTAAACCTGTTTTATCATATCTAAATCAAAAGCCATTTTATTGATTTTAATGGGTAAAAAGGTGAAAAAACAGCTGCTTTTGAGCCGCTGTTATGTTTTGGGCGAATGTACAAAATTTACAGGTAAATTGGTAGCCCAAGCGGGTTTATGTTTTATTTGTATATATTCTAAATAAAAACAAGACGTGCATCTAACATTAACTAACATTATAACCCAACCCCGGCGGCATCACAAATTAAATGTGCCTGCACCGTATACGTCGCGTTTTGGAATTGAGCACTGCTAGATTATAATTTCAGATTTACTAGCTTCAAAATTTCATTGCATTTCCAGCCCCGAAAGTTCTAACTTGCAATACAACTCTACCATAGCTCTTTATAAATACCATCCCATTAATTACAGTATAATTAAAGATTAAAATATTGATGAACCACAATTGGAATGTCATTAAGGTGTGGTCTTTTTTTAAGATTTTCTTTTAGACTTTCGGTAGTATTTAAAAGTTGTATTTCATTTATTATTTTATCATTAATGATCTTTTTCAATTCGGATAATCGCTCATTATCCGCTATATTATTCTCAAGGTCAAGCAAGTCTCTGATCCTAAATCCCTCGTCAACATTATTACCGTGTAAGCGATTCCATACATGGACACCGGTTTTTAACTGAAGGCCTTTGACGGTGAACCCATAATTAATATAATATGAGTTTGAAAAATTTGATTTCTGCAAATTAATCGTTTTAATAAGCTCTGTATTTTCTAATATCCAATTATTGCCCTTCCGTTTAAAGCCAAGTGGAATAAATACATCGGTTAATAATTGTTTTAAATTTTCGTTTTGCATTATAGATTATTTATCAAAAACTATTCTATATGATTCTCGACTACAATCACCCTACGAAAACTTCTCTTCCATCATTTTTTCCAGGGCAAACATTTCGTCTCGCAGTTTGGCGGCTAGTAAAAAGTCCATGCCTTTAGCAGCTACCTGCATTTCTTTTTTTGTATTTTCTATTGATTTTTTGAGTTCGGGTTTGGTCATGTACTGCACAATGGGGTCTGCGGCAAGGGTAGCTTCGGCATTTTCCACATAGGCACGTTGTACACCGCCCTTAAAATCAACTACAGATGTTTGTTCAATAATTCCCTCGCGCGATTTACCTACCGTTTTAGGCGTAATGCCATGTTCCAGATTGTATTGAATTTGAATATCGCGGCGGCGGTTGGTTTCATCAATGGTGATTTGCATCGACTTTGTAATCTTGTCGGCATACATGATAACCCGGCCACGATCGTTACGGGCAGCCCGGCCTATGGTTTGTATCAACGAGCGTTCCGAGCGTAAAAACCCTTCTTTATCGGCATCCAAAATTGCTACTAATGATACCTCCGGTAAATCGAGCCCTTCGCGTAAAAGGTTAATACCGATCAGTACATCAAATTCGCCGAGGCGCAATCCGCGTAATATCTCAACACGCTCCAGCGTTTTTACTTCCGAGTGTATGTAGCGGCATTTAATGCCCAAGCGGTCCATATATTTGGCCAGCTCTTCGGCCATGCGCTTGGTGAGGGTGGTTACTAAAATACGGTCGCCCAGTTTAATGGTTTGGTCAACCTCTTCCAGCAGATCGTCAACCTGATTAATAACCGGGCGTATCTCTATAACGGGGTCGAGCAAACCTGTTGGCCGTATCACCTGCTCCACCACCACTCCACCCGATTTTTCAAGTTCAAAATCGCCTGGGGTGGCACTTACATAAATAGTTTGGGGTGCAAGCCGCTCAAATTCTTCAAAATTCAGGGGGCGGTTGTCCAACGCGGCTGGTAAGCGAAAGCCATACTCTACTAACGATATTTTCCGCGATCTGTCGCCCCCATACATGGCCCTGATCTGTGGCACCGTTGCATGGCTCTCATCAATCACCATTAAATAATCATCGGGGAAATAATCAAGCAGGCAAAAGGGGCGCATTCCGGGCAACCGGCCATCAAAAAAGCGCGAGTAGTTTTCAATGCCGGAGCAATAGCCGAGTTCGCGGATCATTTCTAAATCGTAGTTTACACGTTCTTCCAACCGCTTAGCTTCCAGGAAACGGCTATCGTTTATCAATTGTTTTTTGCGCGTTTCCAGTTCCTCCTGTATGGCCCAAACCGATTGCTGAAACCGTTCGCGCGGGGCAACGTAAAGGTTAGCCGGGTAAACTACCATATTTTGCATCTTTTCCACGGTTTTGCCGTTGGCCGGATCGAAGGTGCTGAGTTCTTCAATATCGTCACCAAAAAAAGACACCCGGTAGGCATAGTCCATATTGGCCGGAAAAATGTCTACTATGTCGCCCTTCACCCTAAAGTTGCCACGTTTAAAATCTGCCGTGGTGCGGGCATACAAAATTTCGACAAGGCGGTGCAGAAAAGCATTCCGGCTAATGCGGGTGCCTACCGCAAAACGAAAAACAGAATTGGCAAAATCCTCGGGATTACCCATACCATAAATACATGATATGGACGATACCACAATGACGTCTCTCCGGCCCGACATTAATGCCGAAGTAGTACGAATCCGAAGCTTTTCGATCTCCTCGTTTATTTGGAGATCCTTTTCGATATAAGTATTTGAAGATGGTATAAAGGCTTCGGGCTGGTAATAATCGTAGTACGAAACAAAGTAGTTAACGGCGTTTTCGGGAAAAAACTGCTTGAATTCGCCATATAACTGAGCCGCGAGTGTTTTATTATGACTTAAAATTAAGGTTGGCTTTTGTGTTTGCTCAATAACGTTGGCGATAGAGAATGTTTTACCAGAGCCAGTAACCCCGAGCAATGTTTGGTAATTATCCCCGTTTTTAACCCCTTGAACCAGCTGCCGGATAGCTTCGGGCTGGTCGCCGGTGGGTTGGTAGTGTGATGTTATTTTAAACTCCATACAGATCAAAAATACAAATAGATATAGCAATAAAAAAGGGGAGCCAACAAGTAGCTCCCCCAAATCAAACCTTATATTAATAAACATCAGAAAACTAATGCTCGTATATAATACGCCTGTATATTGTATTTAGTTTTTAGCGCCTTTTATTTGACATAACTATGAATAACCTAATTATGTAGGCTCTAGGCACCAAAAACACCTTTCTGTTTAAATTACCGTACATCACAGCACTACATGTGCCCTGATAGAAAACAAGTTAACAGACCCACGGTCGGCGTTATAAGCTGGGTTTTGCACAAATTGGTAATCGGCCGAAACAAAGAAGTTTTTATTGATCTTGGCGCTATAATACGCCTCCATAATGTTTTCTGTTTTATAGTTTGTTACTTTACCGTCGCCTATAATAAACCCATATCCGCCATGCGCAAAGAAGTCACGGTGGTCAATTGATATGCCATTCACAACTGCTGCCACTCCAATATTGTCATCCGGCCTTTTCCATTGTTTACCAATATAATTAAACCCGAGGCTTGCACTTTGATCAATTTCTGTAAAGGCCCAGGTAGCTGTTTTACCATCATTATAACTGGTTCTAAAAAACATACCCAGGTTTTGGCTGAGCTCTTGTTCCATATTAATACCAAATCCATACTTTACACCACCATATTTTTTTCCGTATGTAGCGTCTAAGGTGTCAGTTTTATTGATGTTATTATTGATCAGATCGCGATAAGCCGGAGCCTTGCTTACATTTCTGTAAAGTAATAACCTTATTGCGCCTTTATGTTTGTTAAAAACTGTGTTTTTTACAAACTCGACGGTGGTTCCACTTGCTTTTAAATAATTATAATCTAATTCAGGGCCATTTGCATACGTTGGCACTAATGAACCCGCAATACTAATTGACCACGAGGGGTTGATATATTGCAAAGCAACAGCGTCGGTATATCCGCGTGTATTGGCGGGATAATCCCAGGCACCGTTACTCATCAATGCCCAATTCATAAATTGGGTACGAGGATCGTGACTATAACTATTGTTGTCAAAGATATCGGATAAGGATAGTTTACCGGCTGTGACAACGATCCTTTTAGCCGGAACATATTCTTTTAATTGATTGACATCAGATTCCACCAAAAGATCATCACTTTCTTTGCTTAAAGGAATATATTGGCGTAAAAACAACCTGCCCAGGTATAAGGCAGGCGCAGAGCTGCCTATACGAAAAGTTTCGCCATTAGGGAACCCGGCCACTCCCCGTGCCTGGCTAACGCCGCTGCCGCCAGATACCTCTGGGTTAAAGTATAAGGATGCATTTTTCCATAGCTTACGGCCTATAAATAATGTGGTGGTTAAGGATAAGGCCTCTTCGGAGCTTGGACTTAAACTGTTTAGGCCCGAATAGGCGGCACTAAAACTGGTATGGCTTTGATCTATTATTGTAAGCTGCGCGTGAAAGTTCCATTGTTCAGTAGAATCAGGAGCGCGATTATTGTTTTGGGCGATCGCATTCATTGTAAATAACAATAAAAGAACCCAGAGTATCTGTATTTTCATAAAACCAAGTATTGAATAATATTTAGTCAAATCTAATTATAAATTTAGACTAACCTAAATTTATAATTAGATTTGACTATTTAAAATTTGGAGCACCTATAACCACTGCTGGAATTTTTTAATGAACCAGGTTTTTATCAATTGTGTTAACAAGCAATAGCTGATTAGGATGCCTGCCAACCACAGAAAGAAACCAATGGGCAACGCCTCTAATTTTAGCGCTCCGGCAAATGGCGAGAATGGAAGAATTATACCAATTGCCATAATTGCCGATGTTAACGCGACGACTGGCGTAGTTGCCCAGCTCTGTATAAATGGTATTTTACGCGTCCGTATCATGTGTACGATAAGGGTTTGTGATAATAGGCTCTCAATAAACCAGCCCGACTGGAAAAGACTTTGATGCGCCGGGGAATTAGCTTTAAATACAAACCACATTAAAGCAAAGGTGGTATAATCAAAAACAGAACTGATAGGGCCTACAATCATCATAAACTTACTTATGCCAGTGGCATCCCATTTACGTGGTTGTTCAATATAATCTTCGTCCATTCTATCCCAGGGGATGGAAATTTGAGAAACATCATAAAGCAGGTTATTGATCAATATTTGTATAGGCAACATGGGTAAAAATGGGAGTAATGCACTTGCGCCCAACATGCTAAACATGTTACCAAAGTTACTGCTGGCTGTCATTTTAATGTATTTGATAATGTTACCAAAAGTACGGCGGCCATAAATAACCCCTTTGCGGAGTACCATCAGGTCTTTTTCCAATAAAATAATGTCGGCACTTTCTTTAGCGATGTCAACGGCCGTATCTACAGATATGCCAACGTCGGCATCGCGTAAAGCCGCGGCATCATTTATACCGTCGCCCATAAAACCCACCGTATGCCCTTTGGCCTGCAATACCTTAACCACGCGTGATTTTTGCAGCGGGCTCAATTTGGCCATGATGCTGATATCATCAATCCGGCTCATCAGGTCCTCATCGGTCATGTTTTCCAAATCTTTGCCCATCAGGATATTTGTTACCGGGATACCAACATCTTTACATATTTTTTTGGTAACAATCTCATTATCACCGGTGAGCACTTTGATGCTAATACCCAAAGCACATAAAGCCTCAATAGATGGCTTGGCCGATGGTTTAGCCGGATCAAGAAAGCCAATAAAACCCGTTAATATCATATTGCTTTCATCAGTAACTGAATAGGTTAACGGGCGTTCGTCATATTGCTTAATCGCGACCAATAAAACCCTTAAGCCTTCTTCATTTAATTTTTTGGAGGTTTTAAGGATAGTTTCCCTGATGTTTTGATCTATCGGAATAATATCATCGCTGTCAATCTGTAGCTGACTGTCTTCGCCCGGGTTAAAGGCATGTGTGCATAGATCCAAAACTTCTTCCACAGCACCTTTACAGATGAGCAAGTGTTTATGATCCTGTTGTTCCAATATAACAGACATCCGCCTGCGTTGAAAATCAAATGGTATCTCATCCACTTTTTTATAGAGTTCGCCCTGTTTTAAGCAGGAATGGATATCTACATGCTCTAGCACAGCAACATCGAGTAAGTTTTTTAAGCCGGTTTGATGAAAGCTGTTCAGGTAAGCCCATTTCATTACCTCGTTATCCTCAATACCGTATACATTTAGATGGCGCTCCAACACGATTTTGTCCATAGTAAGGGTGCCTGTTTTATCGGTACATAAAACATCCATCGCACCAATATTTTGTATGGCATTTAAGCGTTTTACCACCACCTTACGCTTTGACATGTTTACGGCGCCCTTGGCTAAATTGGCCGTAACTATCATGGGCAACATCTCGGGTGTTAAACCCACTGCAACCGAGATGCCGAATAATAATGCATCAAGCCAGTTATGCTTAGTAAAACCATTAATTAAAAACACCAGCGGAACCATAATTAGCATAAAGCGGATAAGTAACCAGCTCACACTGTTAACACCTTTATCAAAGCTGGTTTCGGCACGTTTGCCCACCAACGATTTTGAAAGCGAGCCAAAATACGTTTCGCTGCCTGTATTGGCTACAATGGCTACGGCTGTACCGCTAACCACATTAGTGCCCATAAAGCAAATGTTCTCCAGTTCGAGCGGCGATTTTTTGTCAGCTTCCGGAATAAGCCTTTCACGCTTTTCTACGGGCAGGGCCTCGCCTGTGAGCATGGCTTGGCTAACAAATAAATCTTTAGAATGCAGTATCCGTACATCCGCCGGGATCATATCTCCTGCAGACAAATGGATAATATCACCTGGTACTAATTTTTTAATATCGACTTCTTTTTTACCCTCTTCACGCAAAACGGTTGCGGTAGTTGTAACCATTGATTTGAGTTTTTCGGCAGCCTGGTTACTCCTAAACTCCTGTACAAAACGGAGTAAAGCACTCAACATCACCATAGTGCTTATCACAATAACGGTGGTATAATCACGGTCGGCAGGGGCATTTAACACTACATCTGTTACCAGGGATACTATTGCCAATATAAGCAACACCGCTATAAATGGGTTTACAAATGCCTCAAACAATTGAACATACCATTGCGGGGCTTTTTCGTGCTCTACTTCATTGAGGCCAAAGCTCGTTCTACGTTCCTTAGCCTGGTTTGATGATAACCCGTTTTCACTGCTTTCTAATAGTGATAAAAAAGATTCTTTATCAATTTTTGATACTTCTCTAAGTTTTGTAGCTGCGGCAGAATTAAACTCGTTAGTGGTATGGCCATTCCCTTTTATAAAACGAAGTGATTTCTTTTTATCTTTAACAATAGTTGACATGTTATAAGTCTCCTTTTAAACGGGTTATTAAATAGTGTTCAGGCTTTTGAAGTTGCCAGAACAAATTATTAGGGTGTGGATGTACACCAAAGTTCTATTGGTGTAAACATCAGGGTAATATTTTGAAACAATATTACCAAAAGATTAATTTGAGTCTGTTTACAGTCAGCCCGGACCCGTAGGTGAATCCTGATCGTGCGAAAAGTAATTTATTTTAACAGCTTGTAAAAACGGCCGTATAGCATGAATCAATAGGTATGTACTGAGATAATGCTGCTCGTAAAAAAGGGCATAAGAATTTGACCCGGCTATTTGATGATTAGCCGATGGAAAGGCAAAGCATATTACGCTGCAGCGTAAACATTTCTTTGCTCTTACTGCAAAACAGTTGGGCAATTTGAATTTCATGTTTACAACTATAACTCGGGCCTGTGTCCATGTTAAATTACTATTTAAACGGCGTAAAATTACCGCTTGTTTATTTCTGGCAAAGGTACGCTTTTTTATTAAAATTACGTGTGAAAAATTCAAATTTTAATGCCGGAATAATAATGGATTTACACAGGGTAAATAATGTACGAAGTTTAATTGCTAAACATCAATTAATCACTATTTTTGCGGGCAGATATATCAACATTATGGCTCATCATCACAAAGAAGAAGAAAAAAAATACGATTACATGTATTACCTAGTTGCACTGGTATGTGGATTAATTACCGGAGCGATTCTGGAAGTTGGTTTTATCTGGATTCCTGTCGGCGGCGTTTTGGGCCTGCTTACCGCTGCATTCTTCCTGAATGTTTTGGTTAAAGGCCGTGAAGAAGCCTGATCAGGATCTTCCTCCATATATTCGTAACTGGAACCAGTTTTATGCTATTGTTATTTTATGGCTGGTTCTGTTAATTTTTGTATTTTGGCTCATTACCAAATATTTTGAATGAGCCTGATAGATTGGATAGTTCTTGCAGTTACCATCCTCACCATAGTACTGTATGGCACCTGGAAAAGCCGTGGCAGCCAAAACATTAACAGTTATCTTCTTGGCGATCAATCATTACCCTGGTATCATGTAGGGCTCTCTGTTATGGCAACTCAAGCCAGCGCTATCACTTTTTTATCGGCACCGGGGCAAGCCTACTCAGATGGTATGCGGTTTGTACAGTTTTACTTTGGCTTACCCCTGGCCATGATTGTGCTTTGTATAACTTTTGTGCCCATTTTCCACAAGCTTAAAGTTTTTACTGCTTACGAATATCTGGAGCAGCGTTTTGATTTAAAAACCCGCGCGCTTACCGCATTTTTATTTTTAATACAACGCGGGCTTTCAACAGGGATAACTATTTACGCGCCATCTATCATACTATCAGCCATATTACATATTAATATCACGTACACTACGCTGTTTATTGGGGGCATCGTAATTTGCTATACTGTTTATGGGGGCACCAAAGCAGTATCATATACGCAGTTGCTGCAAATGAGTATTATTTTTGGCGGCTTATTTGTTGCTGGCTTTATGGTATTTAACTTGTTGCCTGCAGGCACCAGCTTTGGGCATACGCTGCGCCTGGCCGGTAAACTGGGGCGCATGAATGTAATTGACTGGAAGTTTGATATTAATAACCGCTATAATATATGGAGCGGCATAATTGGTGGTTTCTTTTTGCAGCTATCTTATTTTGGGACTGATCAAAGCCAGGTAGGGCGTTATTTAACCGGAAGCTCCATAGGGCAGAGCAGATTAGGGCTAATTATGAATGGCCTTGTAAAAATACCTATGCAGTTTTTAATATTGCTGATAGGGGTATTGGTTTTTGTTTTTTACCAGTTTAACAAACCCCCTGTTTTTTTTAATAATTACGAAGTTGAGCAGGTAAAAAAAGGCACCTTCGTCGCCGAATTTAATAAGATAGAACAGCAATACACCGTTGCCTTTCAGCAAAAAAAAGCACGTACCGAAACTTTAATAAACGCGCTCAACACCCACAACGAGCAACTGATAAAACTTGCCCAGGCAGATTTAAAACTCGCGGAAACCGCAGTGGGTAACACACGCAACCAGGCTATCGCGGTAATGAAAAAAAATGATCCTAAAACAGATGTTAATGATACAAACTACGTGTTTTTAACTTTTGTTACCCAGTACCTGCCTAAGGGATTGATAGGGTTATTGATCGCCATTATATTTTTGGCTTCCATGGGCTCTATGGCTAGCGCGCTTAATTCGCTGGCATCAACCACTGTAGTGGATATTTATAAACGGATGATCAATCCAAACGCTTCTGCCGAAAACTATATGATGGCATCGCGGACAGCAACCGTGGTATGGGGCTTAGTTTGTATTGGAATGGCCCTGTATGCCAGCCACCTGGGTAATTTGCTGGAAGCTGTTAACCAACTGGGCTCATATATATATGGTACAATACTCGGGGTATTTGTAGTGGCCTTTTATGTAAAACGGGTGCAGGGCCATGCTGTTTTTATTGCCGCTATTATTACAGAAGTTATTATCTGTATATGCGGCTATTATCAGGTTGTGGCTTATTTATGGCTTAACGCGATAGGATGTTTTCTGGTGATTGGAATAGCGTTGCTGGTATCGTTGTTGGGCAATAATGGCCGTAAAGTTTTTTCTAAAACTTAATGGTTAAAGTTCAGGAGCAGGCATATTTAATAGTATAAGGGTTTAATTAGTTTAGGATATAAAAAAAGCAATATGGGTAAAAATAAACTAACGTTTTTAATTCTAATAGCACTTATAACAGGCGTAATTATAGGTTACGTTTATAATGCAGTTGTAATAAAGCCATACAACGGTAATATAGAAAATGCCCAAGTTTTAATAAAGGCATTGGATGGCAAACTCGTTACAATAAAAGATACTAATCAGACTGAATACAAAAACTTAAAATCACAGAGAGCAACACAAGTTAAAATACGAAAAGATAACGACAGCATTAGAGAAGATAAATTGGAAGGGTTCACTATTTTAAGTGACATATTTTTAAGGCTGATCAAAATGATAGTGGCACCATTGGTATTTACTACATTGGTTGTTGGGGTAGCTAAAGTAGGCAATATAAGTACTGTTGGCCGCATTGGCGGTAAAACAATGCTATGGTTTATAAGTGCTACACTGATATCGTTATTATTAGGAATGGTATTAGTTAATTTATACGAACCCGGTAAGGCATTACATATACCATTACCAGACAACCATTTAGGTATTGATATTAAAAAGTCAGCAATTTCACTTCGCGATTTTGTAAGCCATGTTGTGCCTAAAAGCTTTATAGAAGCAATGGCAAACAACGAAATATTACAGATCGTCGTTTTCTCAATATTTTTTGGCATAGCTACCTCTGCTGTTGGCGAACAAGGGGCAATAGTGATTAAAGCATTGGATGCCATTGCCCACATAATTATGAAAATAACTGGTTATGTTATGCAGCTAGCCCCCTTAGCCGTATTTGGTGCTATTACAGCAATTATAGCTAAACAGGGTTTAGGCATACTGTCTACATATGCGGTATTTATTTCTGAATTTTATTCGGGCTTATTTATACTTTGGTGCATTATTATTACTGCGGGATACTTTGTATTAAAAAACAGGGTGTTCACCCTCGTAAACAATATAAAAGACGCTATGCTAATTGCTTTTAGCACTTCAACCAGCGAGGCAGCCTATCCGCGTGTACTTATTGAGTTAGAACGTTTTGGCTGTAAAGATAAGATAGTAAGTTTTGTATTGCCATTAGGTTATTCGTTTAACCTTGATGGTTCAATGATGTACATGACCTTTGCCTCTCTTTTTATTGCACAGGCTTATAATGTGCATTTATCTTTGCAACAGCAATTAACCATGCTGCTTATTTTGATGCTAACAAGCAAGGGTGTGGCAGGTGTTCCACGGGCATCCCTTGTGGTTATTGCGGGTACTATTGCTACATTTAATATACCCGAAGCCGGCCTTGCCCTACTTATCGGCATAGACCCATTGCTGGATATGGGCCGCTCGGCTACAAACGTATTAGGCAATGCCATGGCAACCGCGGTAGTAAGCAAATGGGAAGGTGAGATAGATTGATCTTATATTGCATCTATAATGTAACAAGTGATATTTCTTGTTACCAGACAGTAAAAAACATTATTTAAGGTGTTAAGATTTCAATTCTCTCAATCGCTTTTATAGCAACTTGTTTTGTTTGCCTATTAAATATAATTGATGGAAAATCGGCTGTGTCAGCTATTATAGGAGCCTGCTGCATCCCGCTATTAACTTCGTTATTTTGTTCTAATATTTCGCCTGTAATAATATCAATAATTTTAGGGAAGCAAAATAAATCCCAAACTTTAGTATTGTCAATAGCGAATAAGTTGCCAAATTTCTCTTTTACTTTTATTGGTTTTGATAACTGATTTGTTTTGAAATTCCATACTGAAATATGTTCTGGAGGTAACTTTTCGATTATATCGTCATTAAAAACTTCATCAGACGAACCTATAATAATATTATCATTATCAATGAAACTTGCTGTACATATCTCCACACCCACATTAGGACGATATTGCGGACTATCAAGTAATTCTGGCTTATCTATGCAGTTTTTTATATTAAATACACCTACTTCAAATAAAGGATGCCATACCCAGCCTTTGCTCATTAAATATGCACCATCAAGGCTTATTTCCAAGCTGGAATAAAATCTGTCGTCGGGTCTCCTATCTTTTGTATTAGTAATGATCTCGCCTGTTTCAATATCCTCAAAGTCTAATTGATTATAAGCAATTGGACAATGAATAAGATAGCTTCTGTTTTCAAATTCAACTATTATTGCAGGGTATTCATAAGCATCAGCACAATAATAAGGGCGATCAATTTCCCTTAACATTTCGCCGTTTTTTAGCAAAATACCCTTTGTACCAAGCTTTTTATAAATAAAAGCATACTCGCCATTTGGTGAGCTTATGGCGCTATCAAAACAATATGCGTAATGCTCTCCGAATTGCTTTTTGTTACCATCTAAAAAATATTTAAAACCTGAAGCCCAATCAACAATTATATTATTATCCCAACATATGGTTTTTATAAAACCTGCAGTTATTGTTTGTCTTTTCATTTTAGTGATCGTCGCAATTTCGTTAAAAAATCGTCATCAATTTCGATTTTTTCATAAGTATTTCGAGATCTGTCAGTAAAGGCTTCTTATAAAATTGAGTTTAAACAGTATCGAACTATTTTCCAAGTACGCCTTGATCTCTATTAATATACCTATTTTTTAGCATCGTCGAGAGTGGCGACAAACCATCTGATCCATAAAGCCACTCACTAGTGACAAGCATATTCCTCAATTTGCCATTTCCCCGTTTTATAAAAACCAATAAACCCCCTGCCACAAAGTGGAGGGGGTTTAAGGATAAAGATTGGGCACCGACCTACTCTCCCACGTTTTACCGCAGTACCATCGGCTCTGGCGGGCTTGACTTCTCTGTTCGGAATGGGAAGAGGTAGACACCGCCGATATAGGCACCTGAATATTGTTTGGATATCAGTATCGAGATATGAGTATTGAGAAACCCCTATCTGAGATACCATCCGGTATTTTATTTGTTGTTCAGTACATTTACATATCCCAAGTACTTGATACTAAATACTAGTTACTTGATACTATGTACCATACTGTCATCAACAATGACATATTATTGAAAGAAGTAAGTTGTTAGAGAAAACAACAGCTTTGTGTTAGGGTCAAAAGTTAGAATTCAAAAGTTAAAACAGATTGCTCAGGTTTTTTACTTTTTACTTTTTACTTTTGACCTTTAATTACCTGCTATGAGAAAGCTTCGGGTTATTAGTATCACTTGGCTATGATGTCACCATCTTTACACCTGTAACCTATCAACGTAGTAGTCTGCTACGACCCTCAATGGAAGTCTCATCTTGTGGCTAGTTTCGCACTTAGATGCTTTCAGCGCTTATCTATTCCAAACGTAGCTACTCTGCAGTACAGCTGGCGCCATAACAGATTCACTAGAGGTTTGTCCAACCCGGTCCTCTCGTACTAAGGTCAGCCCCACTCAAACTTCCAACGCCCACAACAGATAGGGACCGAACTGTCTCGCGACGTTCTGAACCCAGCTCGCGTGCCACTTTAATGAGCGAACAGCTCAACCCTTGGGACCTTCTCCAGCCCCAGGATGTGACGAGCCGACATCGAGGTGCCAAACCTC